>JAITST010000112.1 GCA_031287585.1 Planctomycetaceae bacterium
AAGGCGATCAGACGGCGTGCGCCGCGTGTATAAGCGTTGTCCAAACCGACTATCGGCAGGACAGGATACGATGCTTGCCGACAATGCGGACAGCGGCAACGCTTGAAGTGGACTCGGAAATGACCATTACTTGTGGTTACTGTTTTTTCTTTTGTATCGTGGACTTGCGTTTTTTTACAGTGGGGACACTGCTTGGATTCGGGTTGTTTTCGGTGTTGTTGATACGTTCTTGAAGTGTGTTGTAATGTCTCGTTACCCAATTTTCGGATGGCGGTGAAGAGAAAGTCGTCCATGTCGTCGAGGACGTGACCATATTGGGCGTTATCGCCAACGGTATCGGGTTCGGAGAGAAGGGCTTGAAATTTTTCGTGAAGCAGGGCTTCGGTATCGGAACGGGGGGTGATAGTAAACATGGGGACTTCCTTGTCTGTAAAAGGGAAATGGAGAGAAAAAAGACATTAGACCAATCCCCCACTAAAGTTTACACACCCGGCATGTGGTATATGCGTAGATACCGTATTGCGAAAATTGGGGAAATAAATTATACTGGCGGCTGTTATTTTATTGTTTGATTTGTTACGTTATCCCCTCAAAATTTTTACCCAAAGTAGGAAACTCAAAAATGAAAGTTATTGCAATCAACGGCAGCCCGAAGGCAAACGGTAATACTGGTTTGGCTTTGGCGGCTTTGTTGGAGGAAGTTAAAGCGGCTGGCATTGAGACCGAGTTGTGTACTATCGGCAACAAGGTTATTCGCGGCTGTATCGGTTGCGGACGTTGCGGTACGGCGAAGGATGGGCGTTGTGCGGCGTTCGATGATTCGGTCAACGAGTTGTTACCAAAGATGACAGCGGCAGACGGAATCGTGTTTGGGTCGCCGGTTTATTTTTCCGGTGTGAACGGTACGATAAAGTCGTTCCTCGACCGCGTGTTTTATGTCTCGCTCGCAAACGGGAATTTATTCCGTCACAAACTCGGTGCGGCAGTGGTAGCGGTGAGACGTTCCGGCGGTACGGCATCGTTCGACCAACTCAACAAATACTTCACCATCTCCGAAATGCTAACAGTCGGCTCGTGTTACTGGAATATTGTACACGGTGCGACACCGGGCGAACTGCTCGAAGACAAGGAAGGTATGCGAATAGTAAGAACGCTCGGGCGGAATCTGGCGTGGTACTTGAAACTGGTAGAACACGGTAAACAAAAGTATCCGGCACCAGAACCGCTTGAACCGGCGAGAACGAATTTTGTGCGGTGATTCAGTTTTTTACCACAATAAAAAAACATCCCTAATCGTCTTTTTTGACAAACTCTACGCCCTGCCTAAAAATTCCCCGCTTCTGGTATCCACTCTTATCGTTTCGCCGGATTCCAGATATTCGGGGACTTGTACTATTAAGCCGGTTTCCAATGTTGCTGGTTTGGCTCGTGAGGTTGCGGAGTTGCCGCGTGCCGCGGGGTCGCATTGGGTTACTTTTAGGTCAACTGCCGTCGGTATTTCTATTCCTACGCACTCATCGTTGTAAATCAGCACCCGAACACCTTCCAGTGAATCCGTCACGTACTTCATTTCGTCTTCGATGTCGGTACGGTCTATCGGGTACTGTTCGTAGTTTTGGTTGTCCATAAAGTAATGCTTTTCGGCATCGCTGTACAGAAATTTTACTTCACGGCGTTGGAAGTCTGCTTCGTTTAGCGAGTCGGTACCTTTTAGAACCAAGTCCACTTTTTGTTTCGTGACAAGGTTTCTCGCACGGAATTTATAAAGCGTAGCCGCTCCGCGCGCACTCGGCGACTGCACGTTAATTCCCTCAATCATACACGGCGCGTCGCCATAAACTACAATCGCACCACGCTTAATATCTTTCGCAATCATTGATAATCCTTTCGTAAAGGGGGTGTGAATAACTCAAAGTATGTTCTCAAAACATCTTGCCATAAAAATTACCTCCGTCAATATCTCGGCGTTGGCGGTCTATAATGTTCCATATCTATTGTTTTGAACCAGTTTATTGTCTTCTTTAATCCTTCGGATAACGAGGTTTTCGGTTCCCAGTTTAGTGTTTTGTTTGCTAATGTTATGTCTGGTTTACGTTGTTTGGGGTCGTCGTCTGGTAACGGTCTGTAAACAATTTCCGACTTACTGTTAACCTGATTGATTATTTGTTCCGCCAGTTCGCGGATTGTGAACTCGTCAGGATTGCCGATATTTACCGGACCGATGAAGTTTTTATCGTTTTCCATCAGACGTATCAGTCCGTCAACTAAATCGTCACGGTAACAAAACGAACGTGTTTGGTCGCCGTCACCGAAAATCGTTATCGGTTCGCCAGTTATCGCTTGACGGATGAAGTTTGACACTACACGCCCGTCATACGGGTGCATTCGCGGTCCGTATGTATTGAAAATTCTCGCGATTCTGATTTCTAACTTGTGACAACGATGATAATCCATAAACAACGACTCCGCCGCCCGTTTACCCTCATCGTAACACGCCCGCATTCCAACCGGATTAACCGACCCGCGGTAACTTTCCGGTTGCGGATGAACATCCGGGTCACCATAGACCTCGCTGGTTGACGCTTGCAGAATTTTCGCACGGCAACGTTTCGCCATCCCAAGCATATTTATCGCGCCGAGCATAGATGTTTTCATAGTCTTTATCGGGTTGTACTGATAATGCCCCGGCGCAGCGGGACACGCGAGATTGTATATCTCGTCAACTTCCAAGAACAACGGCAGCGTTACATCGTGGCGAATCAGTTCAAAGTTTGAACACTTCATCAATTGACTAACGTTCAACTTCTGACTCGTGAAAAAATTATCCATACAGATAACATCGTGACCAGCACTAACAAGCCGTTCACAAAGATACGAACCCAAAAAACCCGCACCGCCCGCAACCAAAATGCGTTTGATTTTCAATATGTTTCTCCTATCACAACGTAACCGCAACCCAAAATGTTAAAACAGACAAACATCAAAACGGACACGTGCCGTACTTACACCTCAACGCTATGCAAGTACGACACGAATTTATTTCTGCCAACTCTTCCAACATCGTGAAATTTTTTGATGTTGGAAAATTACAATAAATACTAGGCGTTATCCAAAACCTCTACGGCTTCAAATTTCTTGCCTTCGAGCATTTCCAGACTTGCGCCGCCGCCAGTGCTAACGTGCGAAACTTTGTCAGCGAAACCTAGTTTCTGTATCGCCGCGGCGCTGTCACCGCCGCCGATTATGCTTGTTCCGCCGCTTGCCGCAATCGCTTCCGCAACCTTCTTTGTACCTTCGTCAAACGGCGGCATTTCACAAACTCCCATCGGTCCGTTCCAAACAATCGTTTTCGCACTACGAACAATATCGGCGTACTTCTCCGCTGTTTCTGGTCCGATGTCGAGTCCTTCCCAACCGTCTGGAATCGCTCCCGCTCCGACAATCTTTTTATTGCAGTCCGCTTTGAAATCGTCACCGCAATGATTGTCAACCGGTAACACAAGTTTGTCGCCAGCGAGTTGTAGCAACTCTTTCGCAAGGTCAACTTTGTCCGCTTCAACAAGACTTTTGCCAACTTTACCGCCTTGTGCCAGCACAAACGTATAAGCCATCGCACCGCCGATTAAAACTTTGTCGCAGATACCGAGCAGATTTTTGATGACCATAATTTTGTCAGAAACTTTCGCGCCGCCGAGTATCGCAACAAACGGACGAGCCGGGGTCCCGATAGCGTCGCTGAGATACTTGATTTCCTTTTCAACAAGAAAACCGCAGACCTTCGGTTTTAACCCCATTGCCTTCGGAACCGCAACCATTGACGCGTCAGTACGGTGACACGTTCCGAACGCATCGTTCACGTAAATGTCTGCGAAAGCAGCAAGTTCACCCGCGAACGCCGCGTCGCCCTTCTTCTCGCCCGGTTGAAAACGTAAGTTTTCGAGTACCAATATACCGCCGTCTTTCAACGCCGCGACTTTTGCCTTCGCGTCCGCGCCGACAGTATCGGTAGCAAACTCAACTGGTTTGCCGAGCAATTCCGCCAAACGAACCGCAGTCGGCTTCATCGAATACTTCGCATCGGGAGCATCTTTCGGTCGTCCCAGATGAGACATCAAAATCACTTTACCGCCGCCGTCAAGTACCTTTTCAATAGTCGGTAACGCCATCACGATACGCCGATCATCGGTAATCGTACCGTTATCGTCGAGCGGTACGTTAAAATCAACACGAATGAGAACTGTCTTCCCTTTAACGTTTACATCTGCAATTGTCTTTTTAGCCATTGGCTTTTCCCTTTCTGAAAGTATGATAAACAAACCCGACGGCAAACCCGCCGCACACGTCACGAATAACTAACGAAACGTCCCACATAATTGTACAGATAAATAACGTTTTGGGAAGCCGTACCGGTGGAAATGTAAAATAAAATACCAAAAACGTACCGCCTCCGTAGGTTGAAACCGACGGCAATAAGCGAATAAATAACAACATTGCCGTCGGCTTCGTCCTACGGTGACGTTAAAATTTAGCCGTGACAAGTATATTCACCATCCCTAATGTATCTTACACAACAAAATTATTCTTTGTAATCTTTTTGCCCGCCCCCCGTTGACATTGCCGAAAATTGACCTATAATTGTGCAAATATAATCGGGACTTTTCGTTTGACAAAGGGCGGGCGGCTATGTTGTCGCCTGCTTTGCGGACGTAAAGACTTTCCAACTAATTCACTCTAGCCCAATTTAAATTCGATGCACAATAGAAATCTTTTTCAGTTGCTAACCGCCTTCGGGTTGTTCCTGCTCAGTGCCGCCGGAACATTCGCCAGTGAGGCAAGTTTGAAAATCCCTGACCTTCACGAAGGACATTTCACAACGCTCGGCGGCATTTCGGCGTGGAATCTGCTCTTTTACGGCGCAGTTGTGATATGCTTCACTGTCGGCTTTTCGCTCTACCTGTTCTTCCAAATCTGGAAGTTGCCGGTACATAAGTCGATGGCAAATGTCTCCCACATCATCTACACGACTTGTTGTACCTACTTGGTTCAACAGATGTGGTTTCTCTTCTACCTATTTTGTATCATTGCGTTCACTTACTTCATCTACATTTTCAGTATGCCGGTCGAAGAAGGGCATACCGGAAACCCGCTTAGTACGTGGCTGCAAGTCGTCGCATTTGCTATTGTCGGTATTGCCGGCTCCACGCTTGTCGCTTGGTATGGTATCCGTGTGAATACTTTCGCAAATTCGCGAACAGCGTTTGTTGCTCTTAAAGCCCGTCCTTGGGATGTTGTCAACGTTCCGCTTCGTGCTGGAATGAGCGTTGGATTGTTCCTGATTTCGCTCGAACTTGTGATGATGGTTATCATTCTGTTGTTCGTTGACCGTGAAATCGTCGGACTTTGCTTTTTAGGTTTTGCAATCGGCGAATCGCTCGGTGCGTCTGCTCTGCGTATCGCTGGCGGTATTTTTACCAAAATAGCCGACATCGGTTCCGACCTTATGAAAATCGTATTCAAAGTTGGTGAAGACGACCCGCGAAATCCGGGCGTTATTGCTGACTGTACTGGTGACAACGCGGGTGACAGCGTTGGTCCGACCGCCGACGGTTTTGAAACCTACGGCGTGACAGGGGTTGCTCTCATCTCGTTTATCGTGCTTGCGATTACACCGCAATTGTTTCTGAATGTCTCCAATGACGCACTGAATGTTCCTGCTCAAACTATGTTCAATTCGTGGTTTGATACTCACCAATCGCTTGACGTGATCAAAAATGCCCCAGAGGCACTCAAAGAAGCCGATAAAGTATCGTTCGATAAATGGTTTGCTACGGAAACAGCTCAATCGCTTGAGGTGATTAAAAATGCCGCAGAATCCGACAAATTGGCTGCGGGGGTGGCGTACTTCAGTAAACTGTCCGCTGGTGCAACTTACCTTGCCGAAGACCTCCAAGCCAAACTTATCGTTTGGATTTTCGTTATGCGATTCCTGATGGACTGCCTCTCAGGTTGTTCATACTTTATCAATCAGTGGATTTCAGAGAAGAAATATGGCAAACTGAAAGAATTTGATTTTGAAGAACCGCTTTCCCGTCTGATTTGGATTGCGGCAATCCTTTGCATCACGACTTCTTTCGGGATGTCCGCACTCCTCTTGCACGATTTTGCACACTTCGCCTGGCTTAAACTCGCTGGAATTATCGCTTGCGGAACAGTTGCTGCCGTGTTGATTCCCGAATTTACGAAAGTGTTCACGAGTTCCAAGTCGAAGCACGTTCAGGAAATTGTTACAGCGAGCCGCGAAGGTGGTCCGTCGCTGAACATTTTGTCCGGTATTGTTGCTGGAAACTTCGGTGCGTTCTGGACTGGTATTTTGATTGCCTTCCTGATGGCTCTTGCTTACGGCATTTCGACTTTTGGTTTGGATGCGATTCTCGGTCCTTACGCATCAGTTTTTGCGTTCGGTCTCGTTGCTTTCGGATTCCTTTGTATGGGTCCTGTAACGATTGCCGTTGATAGTTATGGTCCGGTTACAGATAACGCTCAATCCATTTTTGAGTTGTCGCAAATCGAATCCATTCCGGGAATCAGCGAAGAAATTGAACGGGATTTCGGTTTCAAACCCGACTTTGAACTCGGAAAACATTATCTCGAAGCAAATGACTCGGCGGGAAACACATTCAAAGCGACAGCAAAACCGGTTCTTATCGGAACAGCGGTTGCTGGTGCGACAACTATGATTTTTGCTATCGTCCTGTTGCTCACTAATCTGGGTGTGTTATCGCTTGGTTTGACTAATGCTCCTGTAATTTTAGGTTTGATTTGCGGTGGTGCGGTGGTGTTTTGGTTCTCCGGTGCATCAATGCAAGCGGTTACAACTGGTGCTTACCAAGCCGTTGAGTACATCAAAAAGACGTTTGACTTCAATAAGAAGGAAGCCGATATTGAGGACTCGAAAAGAGTTGTCAAAATTTGTACAATCTACGCACAAAGGGGAATGTGGAACATATTCCTTGCGTTGTTGTTCCTGACACTTGCCTTTGCGTTTGTTGACCCGAACTTCTTCGTTGCCTACTTGATTTCGATTGCGGTGTTTGGTTTGTTCCAAGCAATGTATATGGCAAATGCGGGTGGTGCGTGGGACAACGCGAAGAAAGTTATTGAGGTTGACCTGAAAGAAAAAGGAACGGATTTGCACGCTGCGGCGGTAATAGGTGACACTGTCGGTGACCCCTTCAAAGATACTTCGTCAGTTGCGTTGAATCCGATTATTAAGTTTTCAACGTTGTTCGGACTCCTCGCAACAGAAATTGCCATCATATTGAAGTACGGTGAAGGAACGGAACCGGGTAACGTTGTGGTGGGAACGTATTCAGGTTTGACCTGGGTACTCGCGGCGGTGTTCCTTGCGGCGGGCTTGTACTTCGCGTGGCGTTCGTTCTACAAGATGCGGATTCCCGATAAGCAAGCGTAGTAGCATCTGGTTATGGATAGAAAAAGAAGCAGAGAGCATATTTTGCCCTCTGCTTTTTTTGTCATTGGTATTTTTTTGATTATCGTTACCGTTTATATGCTTTTAGTTAAACGTAAAACAAAGAAATGATCAATACCTACGGTCTATACTTCTGTGCCTCACGTTGACCTAATCGTGCCGCCTTTGATATATTCCGCCGTGCCTCTACTTCGTTTTTTTCGATTCCCTTTCCTTTCGCGTAGCACAAACCGATTCTAAAAATCGCGTTTGGCTCGTTGTATTTTGCGGCGATTTGGTACCACTTTACCGCTTCCTTTTCGTTCTTCGCAACACCGATTCCCTCTTCGTAGCATCGTCCCACTTGATACGCCGCTTGAGCGTTACCGTGTTCGGCGGATTCCGTGTAGTACTTCACCGCACGCGACAGGTCACGTTCGACTCCTGCAATACCTAACAGGTAATAATCACCAACTCGCCGCAACGCATCATCGTCACTCTTCGACAAACTCAGTAACTTTTGGAACTCCACTCTTTGCCGCACTTGCTCGTTACTCTCAATAACCATCGTTTCTTCCGGTGCTTCCGTCGCGTCCGTTTTAGCGGCATCTAGTAATTGTACCACAGCAATCCCAATCACTACACCAATAGCAATAATCGCCGTTGCCGACAGATAAAATTTAGAACCAAAAATACGGAACGGCTTCCGATACGGATACGACTCGCCGTAACCATATCCCATATCAATCGTTTGCTTTTCAATACTCGTACGCGGTGTCCAAAGCGTTGTGTTTGTATGCTTACCTTTACCAATCGCGTCAACAAAATCAGAACAATTCGCAAACCGTTCATCCGGTTTCTGCGATACCGCACGCAAAATCGCGTGAGCAATCCCCTGCGGTAACGATGCCATCTTTGGTAAATCCTCACTCAACTTACCATGCGGCACTTCGCCGACCAACAAGCGATACGCGATTAACGCAAGCGAATACTGGTCAGAAAACGCGGAGTACGCCTGATCCAACACAACCTCCGGTGCCTGAAACGGAATAACTTCCGACGGCGCTGTTGCCGCATTCGCTTGCTTCATCATTACACGAGCAATCTCTGTCAACGCAACATCCGTAATCTGTACACCGCATCGCCGTCCGATCATCACGTTACGCGGATACAAACCGCAATGCGTAAGTTGTGCGGCGTGCAGCGAGTCAAGCGTCTTACCAACCGGCTTCAAAATCGTCAGCAACGCATCAATAGAAAACGAGCCAAACTTTTCGACGTACAGCGAGTAGTATTCGTCAAGATTAACCGCGTCGATAAACGCACTTACAGTGTAGTATCCGTATTCAGCGTCGGTAGCAATCCGAAACATCGGACACAAATTCCTACTCCGAAAATTAACAATCGACCGAAACAACGGTATCGCAAACCGTTGAAAATCCGACGAATCCTGCACTTCACGCGAAATAACCTTAACAACAACTTCATGCTTATTAGCACGTTCACGTGCCTGCCAAACCTCGCCAAGATGTCCGTATCCGAGCAAACGTTCGAGCGTGTAAATGTCACCAAACAAATCACCGTGCTGCAAACGAGTCGGTGCAATCTGAACATCGTGACGAAACGAACAACCAGAACGCGGCAAGACAACCGACGACTCAAACGGATTCTGCTTCCTCTGATGCACGGAAGATTCTGACGTTATAACAGGCGGCAATTTACCGACAGTCATACCAAAGTTGGAATGATTGGCGTTGGAATGATTAACAACACGATCATCAACGGCAGCCCCCGCTTCCGCTCCAAGCGACCGGATTTTAGTCAACTCCGCTTGAAACAATGCCATATCAATATTCCCCGACCGATACTCTTGCAAAAGGAGTCGATAACGGTTACGAAGTTCTGGTGATAACATAAGTGATTGTGTATGATGAAATATAACAACAAAAAACAATGTCGTAATTATAATACATCAAAACAGTGGCGACAACCGTTCGCGGAAATTTTTGGTCATACTAATAGTTATCTCCAAACATTACGAAATTTTGTACTATACTGAACACTATTGAAATTGCTTATTGTAAATGATATAAGACGCAACATCTATACATATCCTTGCCCCGTAAGGGGCTGAATATTGATAACCCCGTGCGCTAGCACGGGGTAGTACCGCTCTCAAAACCAACCCTGTAAGGGGTTGAACAAAGTGTTATAATCAACGGTGGTTTTTGTTGAACCTCTTGCGGGGTTCGGTCTTTTTGTGTACCTGCCCCGTGCTGGGTAAGGATGTGGAAATTTTGCGTATCAATGTCTATACAATTTTCAAATGTGATAAACATACGTAACCCCTTCAACGACGGATGATGACTCGTAAGTCGCAGACGTTTGTTCCTGTTACCCCTGTTTTCAGCAGCGTGCCAAGCGATTGAAAGAAATGGTACGCATCGTTCGTGTCTAAAAACGATTCCGGTCGAAAATCAGATTCTGTTGCCATTCGCTGCATGAGCGATTCCAACAGCGGCGGGTCAAACCAAGCCCCGGCAGCGTCCGTCGGACCATCTTCGCCGTCTGTTCCGCCGGAAAGAAAATAGAGAGGTTCTTTTGCACTTTCCCGCAGGTACTCTATCAATGCCGCAAGAACAAGTTGCTGATTACGACCGCCGAGTCCTCGCTGTGCCGGAGGAACTAATCTGACAACGGGTTCGCCGCCGGAGATGAAACAATTTGCATCGGTCGAGTGCCGCCCCCAACGAAGCAATTCAAGACCGACTTCTTCGGCGGTTCCTTCGGCTTGCGCTGCAATCTGCGTGTCAACCCGATAACCGCGATTTCGTGCTTCTTCGGCAGCGGCTTCCACCGCCGTTGAGAGGTTGCCGATGATGATATTACTGTGCAACGAGTCGGGGATTTTTTCGAGCGTCGGTCCCGAAGCAATCACATCGAGGGGGTCGCCTAAAACATCCGAAAGTATCAGCGACACGAGTCGTCTTCCACGGCAACGTTCGGCAAGTTTGCCGCCTTTGATGAAACTAACCGTTTTGCGGAAAGCGTTGAGTTCCTGAATTGCCGCACCGGCAGCACTCAACCGCCGTATTTCGGCAATCTTTTCGTCCAACGTAATGCCCGCCGGAGAACACATCAACGCTGAACCTCCGCCGGAAATCAAGGATATGCAAATATCCGATGCTGTCAATGAATCAGCAAGACGAACAATTTCCTCTGTCCCGGCAACAGATTGCGGTGTCGGTTCATTCACTCCTAACGGTCGGGCTGGATGCAGATGAATTTTCTTAAGTGTATTAGCGCAATCATCAGGAACGTTAACCCAGCCGAGAATGGTTTTACTATCGAACAGCGGTTCGAGGATATTTTCGAGCGTTTCTGCCATGGCACCGGACGCTTTACCGCCGCCGATGACAACGATACGGTCAATCGTATCAAGCGGAAAAGTTTTGCCGCCGAGTTGCAATTCGTTGTCATGAACCGCAACGGCATGGCGTACCAAACGGTCAACTTTAACGCCGTCCACACCAGCGTGCCAAATTGCCAAAAGGTCGTCGCAGATTTTATCCATAGTTTGTCGTGTTATTGTTGTAACCACCATCACCACTCAAACTCATCAATCTGTTCAAACGTCAAAATCTTACCACTCTGGTAGTAACTACGGTACCACGCGATAGTTTGCTCTATACCTTGTTCAAGAGTGAATTGCGGTTTCCAGTTCAGATGTTGCCGCGACTTGTTACAATCCAGCATCAACATTGACGCTTCGTGATGTTTGCAGTCGGGAACTATTTTGTAACTTATCTTGTTCCAACAACCCGCCGCCAACTCTGTCAGTTTGCGAACCGAAACACAATCGTCCGCACGCGGTCCAAAATTCCACGCTTCCGCAAACTCGCGTTTCCCTTCCAACAAACGCTGTCCGAGCATCAAGTAACCACGTAACGAATCAAGGACATACAGCCAAGGGCGCACCGCGTCGGGCATCCACAACAACGTCTCGCCGCCGCTCACCGCCGCCCGAATCATTGACGGTACAAGCCGCCCGTCAGCCCAATCGCCGCCGCCGATAATGTTACCCGCACGGCAGGTCGCAATCAAAATCCGTCCGCTTTCCGACATACGTCGATAACTCGCCGCAACAATCTCAACACACGCCTTTGACGCACTATAAGGTTCGTAACCGCCAATCCGGTCGTTTTCGCGATACCCCCAACACCACTCATTGTTCGTGTAACATTTGTCGGTAGTAGTCACGATGACAGCTCGTACACTTGTTGTCAAACGGCACGCCTCAAGCAAGTTTGCCGAACCGATTATATTTGTAGCAAAAGTATCAAGCGGTTTATTGTAAGACGGCAAAACAAGCGGCTGCGCAGCGAGATGGAAAACCAAATCCGGTTGAAAGTCGTGTAAAGTTTTATGGAGCAACTCAAAGTTGTTAATATCACCGCGAACATCGTTATTAACAGTGTCGCCGAGCAAAGAAAAATGAGCCGGTTCACTGGGCAAACCGGAAGAATAACCGCAAACCGCCGCCCCCAAACCAGCCAACCGCGCAACCAACCACGCCCCCTTGAAACCAGTATGACCAGTAACAAAAACGCGGCACCCGTTATAGATATTGTCGAAGTTCATTGTTTGATGAAGTAATCACGACGCGAAAGTTATCCATAGTTGAGAAACAATTCCCCAACCGCAAACACAGATTATACACGAAACAAACACTGCGTTGTAGGGGCGTAGGCATCTACGGAGTGGGAGCGTGATTATTTTTTGTTTCATTCGGATGCGTTTTTTCGTAGCAGAAATTGTAAACCGCTTGTGCGTATTCCAATGTTTGTCTGGCGGTCGATTCGTCAATTTCTATCATGGGATCGGGATACCGAATTTCGATGGCATATTTTTTCAATACGCGGCAAATTGCAATATGCGATTCAAATGTCGGGTCAAATTTCATACATTCCTGACACAGATATTCCGTATCGTGCGTTCTTATCGGTTCAATATTATGAGAAATGAGATATGCCTTTAACGCTTTTTCAGCGGTTTGCTGACAAAAGAAACAAACAGATTCCAGCTCATTATCTTCAGGTTCAAGACAAAGATGCGCCGAATGTAAATCTTTTCGTGCCTTGGCAAACCATTTGTCAAGTAGTTCATCTACGGTCATACAACAATACTCCTTCTCTGACAATTTTACGCACTAACGTCGGCAACGGTTTTAATTCCCCGAAATAAAATTCTGTATGAACAATAACATCTACCGAAATATAATCTACTGTCTTACGATATTCGTCTATTTTCTTATAAATTAAATCTTTTGTTTCACGCAGAGACGATGAATGCGAGTCCGGCACGACAACATAAAAATCAAAATCGCTGTCCGGTCGGGGCGTACCGTAAGCGTAAGAACCAAAAAGGTAGATTTTTTCCGGTTCGACACAACCCAAAATCTTATCGCGGATTTCATAAACCGCTGGCGGAAGGATGTTAGACATTATGCGGATATTGTACCCCGATTGATTCCTGACTGCAATGTCCGTGTGTTATTTTTTCCTGACCATCAACAGATAGTCCAACGCCGGAAGATGACCGAGCAAAAAAACGTTCAGAATATTCCGCCGTACTCGCCGCCAACTGAAACGGACGCTTTCGTAAAACGGCGTTTTTTTCACATAGTTCCAGTACAATTTTCGCAGCGGAGCATTGCAGCCGCCGTCCCACGGTTTCGTGTTTGTGAAATGAACAATGCCCGGATTCCGCTCCGCTTGCCGAAGTTGCCGCCAAAATCGTTTCGGCAAGCGCCAACCGATAGCGGGAAATGTCAAATAATTGACCAGCGGAAAATACGAAACATAAAGATGAGCAATCACATTCCAACGCAACGGAACATCAACAACACGACCAGCAAAGACAGCGTTGAAAACGTCTTGGTCGCCGAACTGAATCCATTCGGGATGTTCTTTGATAAACTCAAATGCTTTTTTCTCAATGTTATCTTGCCGGTATTTTTCAGTATTGAGCAACAACATTCCCGAGTTAAAATACATCGATTTATCAAACGGGGAGCAGATAGGAAAATGCGGCATTTTCAACGCCTCGCCGACAACCGCAGCGTATTGATCCGAAATGTCCGTCGCAAATAATTCCGCGAGCGAATCCATCACAATCATATCGCAATCAAGATACAAGATTTTTGTCAACGTTTCCGGCAGCAGTCGAGGAATCAGCAGTCTGAAATAAGCGGTTTTGCCGCCGTGAAAATCAGGAGCATCTTTGAGCAACTCATCGTTCACTTCGAAAAAATGTAACGTGAAACCGAGTTGCGAACTCATTGCCTTGAACGTTTCTTTTGTTTCGCGCGCCAACTGATCGCCAAAGCAAAAGAACGTAATCTCATCGTCCGGCGATTTATTGTCCATCACCGAAACAATCAATGCCGCCGCGTGCGGAGCGTAATTGTTGTTAGTTGCAAAACAAATTGGAATGTTCATTGCGGCTGCGGGCGTTCCCTTTTTTGTTTTTGCATTATTCGCTCACTAACACTTTCCAACGTTTCGTGCTTCAGAATTTCCTGCCGTTCTTCGGTGTAGTTTCCATAACCGGCATCAAACTGCTGTAAAAAACGGACAGTATCAACGGGACCGAGTTCCCGCAGTAAAACATTTATCCCTCTATTTCGAATTTGCGCCGGATTATTGCTCATAAAAATTCTCCATTAACCATAAGACCGGATTGACGACAGGAACAGTGCGACTCACCTTTTTAGCCCGCAGTATGAATTTCTTATCTGTTGTAAGCAACACAGCGGCTTCTGCATATTCCGCACTTGCCCAATGCAGTGCGTCGTACACGCTGATACCTTCTTGTTGAAACTTTTCGGCTCTTGCAACGATATACTTGTTGAGGGCAATATGCACGCTTACCGTTTGATAAAGATATAAAATCTTTACTCGTTTTACAATGTCTTGATTATTTTCCATCTCGTCATCCAAAACGGCACTGCCGCATAGATTCCAACGTCTGCTGCGGCAGTGTTCAATAATGGTTAACACCGCATCGCTTTCCAGCCGGATAACATCGTCGGTGTGATTATCAAACGGACGATTAAAACAACAGTTGTCAAGGTAAATCAACGGAATGTTCATCGCATCTTATTATATCTTTTTGTTTTTTATCAATCAACACCACAGCACAAGCAAGGGCATTATTGTTTAACTGCTGTTTTATCGTTTTTCCGCAAAGTACAAACTGTGTTCGCCGACACCGCAAGCATCCGACAATCGTTCCAGCCAAGCATACGAACAGGTCTTTTCGAGAAAGTTGTATAATCGAATGTCCCAACGTTTTTTCTGTTCGCCGGAAAAATGTCCGTCCGTTTCACAAAGCGGTGAGGCAACTCCCATTTTGCGGGAACGAATGACCATAAAAGCCCATTGAGCAAGCAAATGCTGTGAGTGAGTCAACGATTTCCAATTTGTAACGTTAAAACCCGTTTCGTTCGCCAAAAACCGAAACGATTTATCCGAGTAGATATTCAAATGATACGGCGTGTGCCAATTCAACCAACCGCAACCGAAAAAATATCTGCCGATGCAGCGGAGATGCGGAATACCAATAATCAGTTTCCCACCGGGCTTAAGAATCGTTCGGATTTGTTCGAGCGTCAACTTGGGGTCGGCACAATGCTCCAAGACGTGAAACATTGTTACATAATCGAAGTATTCTTTTTCGTAATCATCTGGATTGAATAAACCGAGTTTGAAGTTTTTCAGTCCGTACCGTTCGGCGATTTTCTTTGAATTTTCGTCCGCCTCACAGCCCCACGCTTCGCAACCTCTTGCCTGATGATACCCCAATGTTTCGCAATAACCGCAACCAATGTCCAACACTTTGACGTTCTTTGGCACCCAGCGGTGGCAACGGGCATTGTCGCCGTCCAGCCAAGCGAAAAAGCCATTGGTTTCTGGATACGGTTTCCACGATTCGATGTCAAACGATTTGCGGGGATAGTAATTGCTGTACATATCCGTCAATTCTTGCGGCGTGAACGTTTCCCGCAAAAAAATATGTCCGCAATCAGTACAGCGGTCAAGATGAAAATACCCCGGATAACCAAACCGGTCGTCGTAATGTTCAAACAGAAACTTCGTCTTTTCGGACTGGCAAATCGGACAAGTCATTATTCTTGGAAACGTAAAATAAATATATGTGACAGTAAAAAACTAACGCTCACTTTTCGGTTTGTTACTTGGTTCACGTACGCATAACTACGGAATCATTCTACTATCGTGATAACCGAGCGTCAATCGCGGCTGTTTACAAAATTTACTACGAATTATTTATCAACTCTTGCAACTTCTCGTTTTTACTTACTATCTTTTGTACAAGAGACGCGCGGAAGTCTTTTAGTTTTTTTTGTAACTGTGTGTCACTTATCGCCAGCATTTGCACCGCTAACAGACCGGCGTTGCGTGCTCCGCCTGTGCCTGTGCCTACTGTTGCTACCGGAATGTCGCCGGGCATTTGTACTGTTGACAGCAATGAATCCAATCCGCCCGCGAAATCTGTTTGGACTGGAATCCCGATTATCGGTAGAGTAGTATGCGACGCTACCACTCCCGCTAGATGTGCCGCGCCGCCAGCCGCGCAAATTATGATCTTCACTCCGCGTTGCGACGCTCCGGTTGCAAAATCTTCCACCAATTCCGGCGTTCGGTGTGCGCTCATCACTCGTACCTCAAACGGTATTCCGAATTCTTGTAACGCACTCGCCGCCGACTTAATCTTCACCCAATCACTGTCGCTGCCCATTACTATCGCGACTGTTGCTTGTCCGTCGTTAGTTACCGTCATTTGTTACTCCCCGATGTGTTGTTGAATTTTTAGTTGCTCGATTTGTTGTTCCAGTCGTTTGATTTCCTGCTGCATTAACTTCAGTTCTTTCCGCATCTCCGGTAACTTTTTAAGCGATATTTGCAACTTAAACTGCTCCTTTTCAGGCGTTGCGGGAATACCGACGTAACGGCTATTCGACGGTATATCTTCCATAATTCCAGCCATCGCGCCGAGTACCGCGCCGGTTCCAATGTGAACGTGGTCACGAACACCAACACGTCCCGCCATCACGACGAAATCGCCTGTTGTCGTGCTGCCCGCGATACCGGTATGAGCGCAAATCAGGTTGGACTTTCCGAGCGAACAGTTGTGTCCTATTTGCGTGAGGTTGTCGATTTTTGTGCCGTTACCGATTATCGTTGAACCGAATGTTGCCCGGTCAATCGTACTGCACGCTCCGACTTCTACACTGTTTCCAATACGCACGTTACCGAGTTGCAACGATAGATAATGTCCTTCCTTCGACGAGCGATAACCGAATCCGAATGCGCCAATCACACAGCCCGAATGAAGAATACAGTCGTCGCCAACGATAGTGTTTTCGTACAGAACTACATTCGAGAAAATTGTTGTTCGCTGTCCGACACAACAGCCCGTTTGAATCTTTGCACCGCTCATAATTGTGCTGTCGTCGCCAATTTCCGCATCGTCACCGACAAACACGAACGGCTCGATGAGAACGTTTTTCCCGATTCTCGCGGTTGGCGAAACAAACGCGTGAACGCTAATTTCACGTTTCGGCTCTGGATGTTTCGGAACAAAGTAGCGTGCGGCAATCTCGAATGCCGCGAGCGGGTTCGCAACTTTGATGAGCGGCTTCCCTTCAATCGACAATTCTGAATTGTTAGGAACGATAGCCGCGCTAGCCGCACAGTCTTCAAGACGTTTCTTGCGGTCTGCGTTGTCGAGAAATGTTATCTCGCCTTCACAGGCACTCTGAATCGGCGCAACTCCGCTTACCAACAACCTGCCGTCACCGACTACCTGACCGTCAACAAGTTTAGCCAACTCGTTAATCGTAACTGGCTCACACAATTTGCTCATTATAAAAATAAAAAATAAAATTTGTTACGAACAAAAACAAACAACGCGGGACATTATACCAGTACCGCGTCTAACTTGCAACAATCCCAATCTCTGTGACAGCAGTCCGCGTGCGGCAAAATTTTCGTAAACCCAGTTTACAACCGCGCATTTTATCTATCTTATAAATTACTTCGCCAACAAAAAACAAATTTTTCATCTTGGCAAATTTTGAAAATTTTGTTATTGTTCACTCGTTGAATTGAGGCAGTTGCAAAATCAATTGTCAACAACGTCACCGTTTACGGCTGAAAACAAACAATACTTAATCACAAACAACTATGGAATACCCGTTGGTAATGCAGGACACAACAGTTGTCTGTCCAAACGTTAATCGTTTGACAGCACATATCCGCTGGATGGTTCGCCGCGATATTTCGGAAGTTATCGCCGTTGAGCGGAAATGTTTCGAGTTCCCTTGGAGCGAAGACGATTTTCTATATTGCCTAAGGCGGCGTAACAGTCTGGGGATGGTTGCGGAATACGGTAACGTGATAGTCGGATTTATGATTTACGAGATTCCGAAAGATAAAATCCACTTACTAAATCTGGCGGTTGCCCCAAAATTACAACGTTGCGGCATTGGTACGGCGATGGTAACAAAACTAGCGAACAAACTCGTAACACAAAATCGCAGCCGTGTTTACCTCGAAGTTCGCGAGTGCAACCTGAACGCGCAACTATTCTTTCGTTCGCAAGGTTTTCTGGCAACAAAAATACTAAAAAATTACTACGACAAAACAGACGAAGATGCTTACGTAATGCAATATCAACGTCAGCAACAACACGCGGATACTGACAGACAAGTAGTAACAGCAAACGTTGACTCGCTTATAGGATCGCGGGCATCTCGTCCGCAATTGGGCTAACACGTTTTATAACAACACCATCGTAAAGCCGCGAGGCATCACGGCTTTACGATGGTGTTGTAGGTTGATTTTCATTTTTTCACAGGTAGGCAAGGATGTAGAAAAGCGTCTCTAAAATTTTCAATCGTGGCTGAAGATAACAGTCTCGTCCGTCAACAACGGATAAAAAGTCTCCTGCGCGAAAACACAAACCGGTGTCAACAAGACACACACGATAAACGATGCTAGAAATGTTCTCATCTGT
>JAITST010000119.1 GCA_031287585.1 Planctomycetaceae bacterium
AGACCGAACCGCCAGTAAATTTATAATACTGTACGTTATTCACATTACATCTTGCGTGTTCGCTCGACGATTCCCACCCCTGCCGCTTACCCAACAAAAGCGTCGTCTAACTACGTGCCGCTCAAACAATTCTCACGGTAAGTTCCTCTCAACTTACAAGACAAACCAAACCTCGTGTTTTCGTGTTTAATTATTGTAATGTCCGTGAACGGTTACGAATAAAAAAACGTACAAATTGTTACTAACGTTTTAATGGGACAAAAAAACATATTTTTACAAAAAAAGACATTAGTAGCAATGAGTTCCTACCAAGACATAACCTTATTAACTTATTTAGAATTAGAGCGAGCAACAATAAGGTAATAAGGTATCCCTTTGAAGGTGCATTTAAGTTGTTTTATACAGAATAACTGCCAATCGTGCCGTTAACCAGCATAACGGTTCAAAACAAAGTGTAGTCCCTATGAGACTGAATTTTTTACCATTCGTTTTCTACCGATATTCCGTCCCTAACGGGACTATGATTAGTCTCTTCTAAAAACCACCTTCAAAGGGTTGGGTAATAAGGTTATGTTTTGGGAACTATCATTACTACTAATGTCTTTTTTGTAAAAATAAGGTTTCTTATTCCAAAAATTCATCGGTAAACAGGGAGGTATCATTTGTTTGTCTATGTAGGTTTGGTTACTACATCTCGACACAAGCAATTTTCAATCGTGTTCAGTACATACCGAAAATTTCTTTTTCCGCCCCATTGATTTTTGGTTTCTACGTGATAAAATTCTATACATCGTCGGCACTTCGTCGGCGAATTTAATCAACCAAAGGAAAACTTTATCGAAATAAAAGTTTTATAAAAATCAGACGAATGCGTTAGCGTTCAGTTGCCGCTCTCAATTACCACTTGAAAAAACACGGCAGCAATATCGAAAGCGACGCTCCCTTTTAGGGAGTGCCTCGATGTTGTGTCGTGTGCCTGTGGTAAGGTGAGAGTGCAAAATCGGATTGGCACTCTTTCTTTTTTTGTTCTTGAAAGTTTGCCGGATTCTGTAAGCAAGACATTCATTTGATTCCTTGAGCAAACATTTAATCACAGAAAGAGTACGATGGCAAACTGGTATTACTACGACTCATCCAATCAGAGACAAGGACTCATTACTGACGCGGAACTCAAATATCTTTCCGCACAAGGCATCATTACGCCGGAAACGGAGAGTTTCGAGCGGTGTTTGACGCTTTAAGTAACAGATCGCAACGAGACGGTGGTTGACCAAACAAGTGGAGTAGATGTGAAAGCGTTTATAAACAACACCGTGCGCGGCAAAATTAACTCAATCTAGCGGAAACTCTGCCCGCGATGTTGTTTCTTTGTATAGCGGTAAGTGTCGGTAATATACTTCAAGAATCATCGTTGCTAGCGACGTACAACATAATCTTCCTCCGTTTGGCAGGTGGTCTTTTTCTGTGAACCATGTTCCGGTTTCGATACCCGTTTGAACTTGTGACTCTATCAACGCATCACGCATTACCGCATTCCACTTCTGCCAACGTTCACCGCCTAGATGATGCAAAACTTGTGTCGCGTAGTAACCATAGTAGAGACGTAACGGGTCGGGACCGCTTTTTGTTAGATATTCTACACCGCCTTGCAACGCCGCGTCGTCCGGTTTACAGCCGATATACATTTGACTCAACAAACCAATCGCCGTTGTTCCTTCGTAACCTTCGGTCGATTCCTTTTTATCTGTGTAGCCGTACCTCGTGCCGCCGTCAACTGAGACAACCGCATCAAGAAAATTTTTCGCTTTCTGAATCGTCGTCTGCGGAATCGACAGGTGAGCCATCTGTCCGCTTTTCAGTGCCATAAACGCCCAACCGAAACCAGATGTGTCACCTGCCTGATGCGGTAGATAACGCCAACCGCCCTGTTCGTTTTGCGCCCAGCAGATATACTTTATACCGCCTTGTGCAAGTGCTTCAAGTTCGCGGTCGCGAGTCATCGCCGCCGCTTCGCATACCGCAATCGTCACGATACCCTGATGATACATCTCCGCACTTTTCGCAAGCGGCTCGCAAAAACTAATTCCGACATCAGTACGGACGGCGTTCTTCTTGATGTAGTTTAGTCCGTCGCGGATAACGTTTTTGTACTTGCTCGTGTCGCGGTGCGTGTAGCCGTTACCAAGATACGGCAGTATTGCCATCGCGGTCGCGGACATTCGGGCGTTACGAAGACGGACATCGCGTGCGGGGTCGAGGGCTTTGGTAGCGAAGGCGGGATTAAGACGGTGATCGTAATTCCACGAACCGTCGGGAAATTGAACACGTTCAAACCACGCGAGAGCGAGTGCAACCGCTCGTTCGCTAGCATCGTTACCGCCGCCTTTGACGAGCAACGTCCCCTTGTTCGTCCGACCGCTGAAACCGCCAGCGGCGGATTCGCTGGTAGCGGCGAGATTGGCATACGAAGCCGCTTCGCCTATTGTCGAAAGAGTTTCAGATTGTTTGCGGAAGCCTAGGTCGGTAAGAGGTTCGAAGACAGTCTGCTCCTGAACAGCACTGTCAGGAATTTCGGTAACAAAGTTGATTGCTCCTTCGTGTCCGGTATCATCAAAAAAAAGTTCAGCCGCCTCAATTTCACCGTCGTCGGGAAGGTACGATTCAATAACATTACGACCATCAAACGCCTGCGGCAAGTAAATTAACGCAAATACAAAAACCAGCAGCACGTGCAGAAAAACGCTCGCGATAAGAGCAGGAAGAGCGATGTTGAAATTTGGCATATATTTTTTCCACTATTATTTATTTCACCGCGAAGGCACGAAAACACGAAGGAAGAGAAAATTTCATATTTTAGGATACCTCTAATAACATAGAATTCTATCAAAAAAAATAGCAACTGTGAATTTTTTCACACATTTTCGGTTGTTGGTATTCTATTTTTATCCGTTTTGACGGCTAATTTGTGCCGTCAAAACGGAGTATCTCCCCGCTAATCCACTCTGCCTAACTTTTTCAACGTCAAATAGCGGCTTATATTACTGCCCAAATTTCTCATTCCTATCCAAAACTTCGCCCTCGCAAAACCAATACTGCGCAGCGTCTCCTCTTCCATCCGCATCTTTTGTTCCCCAAAAATGTGTTCGATCCGGCAGCGCACCTTATTTTTCGTACAATTATTCGCCTTCTGCTCTTCCGTAAGCGGTTTGTTACGATAACCCTTCTCGTATATCTGCGGTTCATAACCGCGTTCCAATATTTCCGTTATAATATCCTTGCCGCTGTAAGCCGAGTCCGCATACGCCTTCTCGCAGCCCAGTTGCGGCTGCTCCGGCAACACATCCAAA
>JAITST010000168.1 GCA_031287585.1 Planctomycetaceae bacterium
TTCCACTTGCCTTTGTATTCGATTGCTAAATCCATTCGCTTACGTCCCGCAGCGTATTCCCGCTCGATTCGTCCTGAACCATTCGTGACCCGTTGCAAAAACGCCATCAATAGCAAGTGCGGGAACGCCTCTGTATAGTCAGCGTTTTCTTCCCATATCTCTGAATTCTCCTGCCAGAATCCTTGAAATTCTTTCAAGAGAAAATCAATATCAAGCGAGCCGTCCGGTTTTTGCCAACTAAATGTCGGTTTCGGCATCATTATCTGCGCTCCGTAGGAAATCTCTCTTGCCAACACTTCACGGTAAATCGGGTTTGCAATACTGACTTCATCATCCTTGTTTGCAACCAAACCCAAGTCAAGACATTGACGAAACGCATCACTGTTTGCTAAATCCATATCAATTTTACCCGTTATCAATGTTTCCATCACATAACGTACATTAGGGTCTCTCAACCTAAATGCCAGAGATTCCGTGTGCGTTTCCCTCGCAAGAATCATTTGTTCACGGGCTTGACGAATGTGGTCAAGCGTTACGGAGTCGTAATTATCTGCATTAAGAACCCGCATCGTTGCCCTCATAAACAACGAATTAACTATCCAAGGTTGCCCGTCGGATTGTTCCCAAACGTAATCAAGGGCTTCTTGTGTGATTTGCTGCCTTGTCTCTTCGGTATGTTGCGCAAAAAGGTTTTTAACATCTTCTTTGGAAAAATTACCAATACTCGCGGAGTCCTGCTTGATGTTGAATGGCGAACCGGGATTAACGGGCTTGCCGTCCTTTGCCGTTACAAAATAATCTTTCAAATCACGCATACCAACGAGGGCAACTGAAGTCGGAAACTTTCCGATACCGCGTGTTGCAAAACCGCCGCGTAGTTGCCGGAGGAAACTAACCATCGCGTCGCCTTCGAGAACGTCCGTTTCATCAAAAAGGACAACAAGTGGTTTGGGAGCTACTTTCTCCGCCCAATTTTTCAAGAGTGAATTGAGAATCTGTAATGGATTTGTTTCCGCCGTTTCTGGAATCGGTAACCCCAAATTGTCTGCACTTTCCTTAATTGCCGAGCATATTGCCGGTACTCCCAGTTCCAAAGATGCCCCTTGACTTGTTTCAACGCTAACGTAACACGCAACAACATCCTCTGTTACGTTTAACTCCTTCATCCAACTCTGAAGGAACGTTGTCTTACCTGTTTGTCTCGGAGCGTGAAGCATCCAGTAGAGCTCGTCTTTGACGTAACGGTGCAACTGCGCACCCTGCAAACGGTCAGCAGGAGGCAACATATAATGCTTATCAGGATTACACGGCCCCGTGGTATTGAAAAATCGAATCGGACGTTTTGACATTGGTTTCCTTACGGCACTGTCCTTACGACACTGTGGATAATTATTTAGAAACTTCACGCAATATTGTAAGTGAAAGAATAGAAATTTGCAATACTGCGTTATCTTAATGATTTTTTGTGTGATTGCGGAGTTATTACAAAAGCGTTTTGTCTTGGCTTACAAAAATATTTTTTTCAATACTGTGATCGTGGTAAAGTAGTACATCTGATTTGTTTTCTTACGAAACCATACATTCACAACAACCTTGAATACTTATGAATACAATTATACCAGAACCCGACATCATCCTCGCCCCGCCGGAACTGCCTGAAATCCCGCTGCCGAAGGGTTGGACTGACTATACTCTTCTTGCAATTCTCCACGTCATCGCTTTGGCGAGGATTGTTATTCTCAACGCTTCCAACTGGGGCGAAGGTAAGGAATGCGACGGTTTGCGTTTGCGTGTCGAAAATGATAGGTTACGCTCGGAAGTCGGATTGTTGCAACGTGAAATCGAAATCAAAGACGCTCGATTTGCTCGGCTTGATTCAAAGAAGCGTCCTCATTACCGGTCTTGCGAACGTCTTGAAATTTTGATGATTCGTGCCGCTCGCGGTCTGACTAATGGACAAACAGCCAAGCGGTTTTAAGTCACAGTTCAAACAATTATCAATTGGCTTCGCGGAATAGACAAGGACGAACCGACTGTCCAGATGCCTGAAAAACAAAGTCCTACTACAAACCAAATCGCCTCGTCTATGCAGCAAATTTATGATAATAATGGCGTGAAACCGAAATACATTGTTTCGGATCAAGGGACACAATTTACATCATCAGAGTTTCGGTCTTGGTGTAACGAAAACGAAATCAGACAACGTTTCGGTGCTGTCGGCAAGCACGGTTCAATTGCGGTAACGGAACGTGTCATACTAACCTACAAAGACGGTTGTACTCGACGAATACTTGTACCATTATCGAAAAACGAAATGCAGGATGAAACAGAGTTATTCTTTGAATGGTATAACGAACATCGTCCGCACATGACACTTTCAGGCAAAACGCCCAACGAAGTGTACTTTCATCACCATCCCGCAAACGCAAAACCAAGAATTGAAACAAGACCATTAGCAAAACATAAAACACCGTGCGCGAAACCGCGAATGTGTATCGCAGGAAGAGCGGGAACGAAGATAAATATTCGCCTCGATTTCCTCAAAGGGCGACAACATTTACCAATTATTCGTGTGGAACGAATATAATTTTATCTGATTGTCAAAGAACAATTTGCGCTACCGCTATGCGCTGATTTCAACATTTGAATGATTTTGTCGCTCTTGATACTCATTCGGAAAAATGTTGTTGCATTTTTCGTCTCACGTTATCGAAAATTGCTCCCGAATTGGCTTCAAAATCTGACGGTTTAAGTGTCTTTCAAAAATATTGGACAAGGACAACTACACTTTATTAACCGTAGACTTTAGTCTACGGCTATCAAGTCTCTACACACTCAATTGCCGTCAGTTTCAACCGACGGTGGGTTGTGTTGCATTGTCACTCACTACATCAATCAGGTGTCCACAACTTCCCGCCGCCGCTTTTGGGTGCGTCGCCGTCGGGTGTCCAGAGACCGCCGGTTGTTGCCGTTGGTTGTTTGGTTGCCAGATGTTGTTCTCCCGCGAACTCTCTTGCCGAAACGTTTCGCGGCGTGCCGTCGGGATTCATCAATCCTAGTTTGATTAACGTTTCCTGCAACAGCCGCATCGCGGTTTCATCGTTACTGTGATTCTGCACAACATCCGCCAAAAACGAGTTCGCCTTTTCCGGTTCGCCCATTCCCAGGTAAATCGAAATCGCCATTACCTTCCAAACCGCCGGTGACTGTCTCGCCTCCCGTGCTTCCACCATCGCTCGTTCAAGCCACGTCACCGCCTCCTCGAAATTGTGTTCCGCTTGCGCCGTGCTCATCAACGTTGCATACGCGCCGGAACGCAATTGAGGCGGTACCGAAGCAACCGGTCGCGACAGAACCTCCTCCGAAATCCGTGACTGCGTTCTGACATCACGCGCATTCATACAAACTCTGTACGCCACGTTCAGCATATCCGTTGTCATCTTTTCAAACTCCAACCGTTGCCAACGCCAAAGCGGTACACTGTCGAGGAACTGCCTTGCACCGTTCCCGCTCGGACACGGTTCTGGAACACGAATCGTGTTAGGAATCGGTAGTTTGAGGTGTTCACAGATTTTGTTACAAACCTCCGCGCCGACCTCCGTCGCCAGAAACATCTCAATATACCGAATCCATCCGCCAAGCCGCGCCGAATACGCAGGGTCATTCGCAACCTGTGCAGGCGACTTACCGTCGAGACATCCGAGCGGAGCATCATAGACAAACGGTATGAAAATATTGTTGTAATAATCGAGCAAAAACTCCTCTTCCGACTCTGCCGTGAACGGTATCGACGAATGAAAATTCAAAACCGCCTGTGCCTTCAAGTGCGTCCGCGACTGCTGCGTTACCGTCTGCGGCTCGCCAACTTTCCCAATCGTGCCGCCGATTGCGTTGCGAATCGCGTTGTCAACCTGTACAAGATTTTCGGCGTGCAAACCGACAACGAACAACCGGGCGGGTTTGTCTGTCTGACGACCGAAAAACAAAACGTTTGCAATCGCGAGCGGCGTATTGTTAATCGTCGGCTTCGTCTCACTGGCGGTGACGGCAACCTTATCAAGCAGCGCGAAAAGATTTTTCGGCGGCGGCGAGTCCGGGTCTTGAAACTGACGCTGGTCAAACGGCGTATTTGCGAAAAGACCGTTCGACAAAAGTTTCTCCAAAGCCGAATCGGGGTCAGTGATTTCGTACTCACGTGTTTGAATATCAACCAAATCACCTAGTGCGTCGTTCGTGAAAAGCATACGAATGTACGCGGCATCGGCACGATTTTCAAACGGCTGGTTCTCCACCTCGCTGTATTGTCTGAATGTGTCGAGTGCTTTATCAACATCGAAAAACCACAGACGTATAACCGCGACGTTCCAAAGTATCGCCGGAAAATCCTTCGCGTACTCAATAAGGTTCTCAAGTGCGGCGAGTCCTTTTTTCCAACGTCCTGAGTTGATTAGCCCCATCGCGTTTTGAAACTCCGCCTTCTTCACGAACGATTCGGGGCAGAATGTTTGGATTCGTAACGAACGAATGATGAGCGGTTCGTTGGTATTAGCCAACGCTTGCATAGTCAGTCTGATACCGCTCTCCGCGATTTCTTTGGAGTTGATAAATTGAAGGAACTGACCAATTGCAATCGGGGTGACAACGATTCCCATTGATGCCATCGCGACACCGAGCGTGAGCAAACCGTTGATCAACTCGACTTTAAGCGTATTGGTATCATTTTTTTCTAATGCGTCAATTATCAGGTTGAGTCCTTTCGCAGGGTCTCCCATATAAACCGCGAGTGACGCGAAATCAGAAATCGCGACGGGATTTTCCGGTTCACGATTGTAAAACTTTTGTGCAACATCGTAAGATTCCGGTAACTTATTATCCGCGAGCAACGACTGAATCCGCGCCGCGTCAAGACACGCACAGTTCGGATGTTTCTCCGCGAGTTGGTCAAGTAGGTTGATACAAGCGGCGTGTTGCTTTCGCTCAAAAAGTTGATGAAGTTGTTCGAGTTCTTTAATCATATCGGGACAGCAGAATTTAATTTTCTTATCCCGTCCGCCCGGACAATTTGTGTAAGCATCAAATGGCATTTGTTAAGTTAGTTTTAAGGGTGAATGAAAAAGCAATTGCAAACAGTCTGCATACAAAAATCAACCGCCGCAACCGCAAAACCCCATTATGGCAGATTGGAGAATGTTTGTCAATAACGGAAAGTTTGCGTGCAAGGTAATAAGAAGTATTATGACAACAGATTTTGATACAAATCCTAATCACGGTTTTCACTCGCCATGCTTTAACGCAAGTGTCAATGAAAAACGGTCACTCACATAATGTATTTCAGCCAACTCCATAGGACGATTGCTCTTATCAAATACTATATGCCGTCTTAATAAAAGCGGACTGCCGGTTTTGACGTGTAACAAAACAGACAACTCCTTATCAGCGGAAACCGCAAGAAATTCTTCGTCAGCCCGATTAGCGTAAAGTCCCGAAACGTTTTTTATTACATCGTAAAGCGGTTGGCTAAAATCTTCGTCACCAGTCAATTTCAGCCTCGGATGAAACCAAGACCGTGAACGTAATATCGGCATATCGTTCCAACCTCGTATGCGGTCGAGCCGATAGAGTGGAGTTGACGGGGCAACTTGAAGTGCTTTGGCGGCAATGTCCGACGCTTTTATCATTTCTATATTGATGTCAAAAGTTTGTACAGTGATACCTTTTTTTGACATTTCCCGCGACAAACTTCTCCACGACAAGATTGCGGATTCGGAGTTCATCTTTTTAACTCTTGTTCCGATACCCGCTTTTCGTTCCAGCAAACCTTCATAGACGAGGATTCCGATTGCCGCGCGGATAGTATGACGGCTGATTCCCAAACGGCTGGCAAGCGACACTTCGTCCGGCAGTAACTCGCCGTCCTGATATTTTTTTTCCCCGATAAGTTTCCGAAGATAAATCTCCGCCTGCTTTTTTAACGGCAAGCCGCTTTTTCGCCCCAAACCATTGACATTCATTGCGTTATGTGAGTTATAAATTTTACCATTGTATCCAAGCACTAGAATAGTGACACGACGTTTGCCGCACGCATCAAACTGCAAATGAAACGGGAAATTACCCCTTACAGTTTGAATCTAGGAATTAACCAATGCTGAACCGACATTCTTCATAACGGTATGCAAATCTTTTCTTTCGTTTGCCGGTTCATTTCGCATACCGGTAACTACAACTACATCTTTGACATCAAATTCAAGTAACTGAAAGACCTTTTTCGTGTAATCGTAATATGTCTGAAATAGGTCTGCGTTTGGATTACCCTGAGTAAACGCAAGTATCAGTTTTTTTCCGGCGTTTTCTTCCTTGAATTTCGGAGAGAATCGCGGAGTAATTTGTGCGAACAATCTGTCGGTGAAAATCTTCGCCTGACCGCTCATCTGCCCCATATAAACTGGCGAACCGAGAACGAGAGCATCGGTCTGTTTAAGCGAGTCATAAATTTTTTGCATATCGTCGCTGATAGCGCATCCATCGCTCTTTGCACAGATCAAACAACCTCTGCACGGTTTAATATCAAGTTCACTTGAATACCAGACATTGGTTTCGGCACCGTGTTCTTTCGCGCCTTCGAGTATTTTGTTTACTGTCCACGCTGTATTGCCTTCTTTGTGCGGACTTGCAACGAATCCGATGACTTTCATTTTCTCTCCTTTCATTTACGGTCTAACCATAGTATCCGTATGCTACAATGACGGAACGAACGGGGCATTGTAACACAAATCATAAATAAATACAATCCCTCCGTGCCCCCAGTACCTCTGTGCGCAACACCATTTATTTCTCATTTCCTTTACAGTGTTGTGATGTATCTGTAAACAAACCAAATTTAGATAAACAAATGATAACCACCTGCTTATCAATGAATTTGTGGAATAAGGAACCTTATTTTGACAAAAAAACACATCAGTAGCAATGGTTGTTCACCCAAACATAAACTCATTACCTCATTGTCGCTCGCTCTAATTCTAAATAAGGTAATGAGGTTATTTTACGGATGTACATTTGCTACTGAGGTGTTCTTTGGTAAAAATAAGGTTTTTTTGTCATGTAAAACCTAATTAGTTTGTGTGCCTTACGTTTTTCCAAATAAGGTTTGCCAGCGACAACACCATGATGCCGTGTTTTACACATTTTACTATCGTGAATTTTTGGAAAGTGCAGATTGTCTTTACAAAATCTAAAATCATAAATCTAAAATAAAAACAATTACATTTATACTTTCATCCCAACAACATCTTCACCGCCGATAGCGCGTTCAATATCAAAATCAACGGCATAAACCACTTCTCCGGTATTATCAGAAACGCTCGTCTGCCTACCAGTGAGCCAATTATTATCGCTGGCAACAGGCACAAGTCGAACAGCAGCGAACGCGGCGTTATCATTCCGAGATATGCTACTATCGGTAGTTTCGAGATGTTCACCAGAAAAAAGAATACCGCGAATGTTCCCATAAATTTTTCTTTCGAGAATCCTTGCGCGGCGATGTACAGTGTCATTACCGGTCCGCCCGCGTTGCCGATTACTGTTGACGCTCCGCCCATTATTCCCATTGTCCACGCGAACCCGCGTGATTTCGGGAAGCCGTTCCACTTCAACATTATTCGTACCTGGTCAAGTGCAATCATTGTTAGTATGATGATACCGAGCAGGATGCAAAACTGACGATTGTTGACCATATCCAGAACAACGCCGCCGATGAAAAGTCCGATTAGGACGGGCAAGACGAGTTGACGAATTTTCTGCCAGTTACAGTTGCGGATATAGTAACCAACCGCCATCGCGTCCGCCATAACAAGTAACGGCAACACCGCACCGGTAGAGTTTTTCTCGTCACCAACAAAAGCATTCGCCATCAATATCACGCCAAACAACCCCAAACCCGGAACGCCGCTTTTCGACATACCAAAACAAAACGCGGCAAGCGAGCCGAGAACAATGGAGTAGATTGTGAATGACATTGTTTGTGATATGTGATTTTTTTGTAACAGATCGAAACGTAAGCAAGGAAAATACGTTCTCATCTCCCTTGATAGTCTGGACTTTGGTTTTATGTGGTTTATTTCCGTGTAAAAGACTGCGTGAGACAAAACGTTACTTGAGGAAAATTTATTGCCTATTAGTCTGATGGGCACCTCTAATAACTTGCTTCAATTTTGACTCCTTGCTATAATGAAAGTCGTTTTTAATTTTATCAACCTTATTTTTCAATGACAATACGATGCAACCGAGCTTTATCGCCGCCGAAACGAACACCAACAAACTTTACCAACTCAACAGTTTTCTCAAACGTCTCGCCGCCGGTGTCGATTGGGAAGCATTTCGTCCCCTTCTTTCTGTGTCGCGCAAGCCGCAGCCCAACGGAGGACGACCGAGTTCTTCATCCGCGACCGCAAAACGTTTCAGGACTTTCTCGGCATCACTCCTTATCACACCATTCCCGATGCGAAAACGATTTTTGGCAAGTTAATAAACACA
>JAITST010000192.1 GCA_031287585.1 Planctomycetaceae bacterium
ATTCCCGAAAAGGGAAAAACGTTCGTGGCAAAATTCGTAAATCTCGAAAACAACAGAGTAAATCTACAAATCGCAACCGGACGCGCCGCGTTCATAGACCTCAAACTCCTATCAGAAACCGATCAAGAATGGATTCGGAGTAAATTACAAGACGGCGAATAGACGTAACGGATGTCTGACGTGGTTGAAATTGCCAAAACCTCGCTGTTGTCACGGGTAAACTGATGTGGAACGACTCTTTAACGCCGTGAACTTTTTAACGATGTTGAAAGGTTATAGTATTGTACGTTCCTCCGCCCCTACAATTTTTGGCGTAACGTGTTATAATGTTTCAATGCGTAAAAAACAATCTCATAAAGTTCGTGTTGACTTTCGTAAGAACCGGTCTGAGCGTACTCGCAACAACAATCTGACACGCGATTATGGTGCGGAAACTTTTGACGAGGACTCGCAGACTAGCGGTGAACGAATCAGCGGAAAGGGCGACGTTAGCCGCCGGCGGACTGTTATCGCCGAACAGGTTACGAAGTCGGGAACATTTACCAATTCGGGAGCGTTGTTGCCGAGTGTTGACGAGAGTGCTTGTTTGGCTGGACGTGTGATTAGTGTTCACGGGCTTAACAGTGTTGTCGAGTGCGAAGATGGACGGATGTTTCAATGCACTACACGGAGGATTCTTAAAACATTGTCGACCGAACAGCGTCACGTTGTCATTGCTGGCGACCGCGTTTTGTTTCGTGACGCTCATCAGAAACAGCGGCTTGAAGGTGTTATTGTGCGGATTGAACCGCGCAGCAGCGTTCTTTGTAGAACAAGTAAACACCGCAAACATGTCATCGCGGCGAACGTTGACCGTGTGATTGTTGTTGCGAGTGCCGCCGAGCCGGACTTCAAGCCGAATCTCATCGACCGTATGTTGTTGACCGCCGAACAGTCTGGACTCGTTCCTGTTATCGTTATCAACAAGATGGACTTGGTTGACATCGCGAAGTTTATACCGACAGTCGGTCACTACTCGCAGATGGGTTACAATATTCTTCTGGTCAGCGTTAAAACGGGACTTGGTATCGAACGCTTACGTAGAATTATGAGAGGGAAAGAGAATGTCGTTGTCGGACAAAGCGGTGTTGGGAAGTCGTCGTTGCTCAACGCGATTGACCCGGCGTTGGGATTGCGTATTGGCAACATCGGTACCGCCGGTAAGGGAACACATACGACAACAACCGCCGAACTGATTCGGCTTGGCGACGGCGGCTACGTTGTTGACACGCCCGGTCTGCGGCAGTTTACGCTTTGGGATGTGATACCGGAAGAAATCTGCGGCTTGTTTCGCGACCTGCGTTCGTACGAACACTGTTGCCGTTTCCCAGACTGCACGCATCGTCACGAGGAAGGATGCGCGATAAAAAACGCAATCGCCGACGGAATACTAGACCTGCGGCGTTACGAAAGTTATCTAACGTTGTTTGAAGAAATGGCGGATAATCAGACAGTAAAATAATCGGGGGACTTGGCAATCCCGCGAATTATTATACAATTGATGTGTTTGTATTTCGACGGCATAGAAGGTAATGTAACCGCAACCAAATAATAAGGAACAAATTGTGCAGCGAATAATGTTCAAATCAAAAATTCATCGCGCCGTGTTGACTGCGACTGACCTGGCGTATGAAGGAAGTATAACAATCGACGCTACGCTGTTGCGTGCAGCGGACATATTGCCCGGCGAGCAGGTTCACGTATTGAACTTGAATAACGGTTCAAGGATAGTGACGTATGCAATAGAAGGCGAAGCGGACTCTGGTACAATGATGCTCAACGGACCAGCCGCCAGAGCGGGAATACCGGGCGACATCATCGTAATAATAACATACTGCAATGTTGACGACGCAGATTGCAAAAATTTCACGCCGAATGTGGTGAAGGTTGATAAGAATAACCGGCTTGTGCGTTGATAGATACCGCATCGGCATCTGTTTGACCGCGTCACCTGCGATTAAAAAATGTGAACTGTCACCCATCACGTTTCTGGTTTTCTTCACTCAACAGCAGGTACTTCATAAACGAACCATACGCGCTGACGAATGAAATTGTGAAACCGTCGCGCCCGTAGAGGAAACCGGTGCGGAATATGTAGCAGCGAACGAACATCCACATTCCGTGTGATATTGCCTTTAGCAGCGAACTTTTGCGTTTGCCCGCGTTGTCTTTCGCGAAAAGTTCCGCGTACCAGAGTGCCTTCGACGCTAGCGGCGCGGCTCCGTCAACCGAAAAGTGATTCATCTCACCTTTCAAACGCCGGCACGTCAGCGTTTGCGGAATTTCCAGAATCTCGTGAACAATACGCTCCTTCCACTTCGTTCGCTTGCGATTATAAATCCTGTTGTTGTAATCAGGATACCACGCGCACGCCCGAATCGGACGGTCAATGTAATGATTGATTCGCAAAACACCGTAAATTGTCGCTGGCACGTCAGGTAACGTCTTAATCTCCGCGACCAATTCGGGCGTACAAATCTCGTCCGAATCAACCATAAAAATCCAGTCGTTACTCGCCTGTTCCGCCAGATAATTTCGCGTCTTGCCGAAGTTCGTGATACCGTTCTGGTGAAGGACTTTAACCGTTGGAAACGTACTAACAATTTCAAGTGTGTCGTCTGTCGAACCGGTATCAAGAACCAGCACTTCGTCAAACGACACCAACGCACCTAAACAACGCGAAATAGTCTTCGCGCTGTTCTTAGTCATAATACAAACGGAAAGATTATTCACTAAACGACCAGTTAATAGGCAGACAAACAACGAACGTAACGCTTACAGCAAGCGGTGTCGGTACGAACATACATATCCACACCGACCAATCCCACTTGTAAAACGTTCGTCAACAAAACACACGCGGCAAAGCGAAACGTCACTGACAACGTTTCTATTCTTCCTCTTCCTCATCATCTTCGTCGTCCCACTCTTCGTCCTCTTCGTCGTCGAAGTCCTCGTCATCTTCGTCCCAGTCTTCGTCGTCTTCCTCATCTTCCTCGTCCCAATCTTCATCCTCGTCATCTACTTCTTCCCACTCTTCGTCTTCATCTTCATCTTCTTCATCATCGTCTTCGTAGTCTTCGTCGTCGAGGTCTTCATCCTCTTCGTCCCAATCCTCATCTTCTTCCTCAAACTCCTCGTCGTCTTCGTCTTCATCATCAAACTCCTCATCTTCGTCGTCTCGCGCGGCGAAAACCTGGCATACAACATCACCGTTGTCAGCATCTCGCCAACTGAAAGCAGATTGCCAAATCGGAGAAACAAAGTTAGGATAGTCAAGTGTCATTCTCACGGTATTACCCTCAAATAATGTAAATTGTTGGAAATAAAAAATTAAAAACAAACCGTAGCCCGTTGTCAACGTCCGTCAACAAACAAACATCGTCAACAGGTTATCGCACAACTGTCACGCGACAGTAAAGCATATTATCTATGTATTATCTATAAATTTCTCACAAAAAAAAGTGGTACCCACGCCAATTTTAACTTTTTTTGCAAGATTTTTTCGTCGTCAACCGTCATTATCCGTCCGCGACATTATTTTTTTCATCGCAATTACGATTCGGCGGGCAAATCTCGTTAATATCTTTTAAGCCGAAAAGTTGCAGAAAACGTTGTGTAGTTCCGTAAAAAAACGGTCGCCCCAACTCTTCCGACTTCCCGACAATCCGTATCAAATCGCGTTCAAGCAGTTGACGAATCATCTCGCCGCATTGCACGCCGCGTATCGACTCAATCTCTGCACGTAGTATCGGTTGACGATACGCGATAACTGCAAGCGTTTCCATAACGGGCGAACTCAATCGCACCTCGACTGGAACTTCCTGCAGCCGGAACAACCACTTCGCAAACTGCGGACGTGTCCGTAACTGGAATCCGCCCGCAACTTCTATAACACAAAACGCACAACCGCAAACGGTGTACTCGTTGTTCAGTTGTTGAATAAGTTTACCAATTCGCGTACCTTCACGCAAGTCCGCAAACTGCGCAAGCCGTCGTGACGCAATCGGTTCACGCGATAGAAACAAAACTGCTTCCACACGCCGCAAAGCATCAAGCCGACTGTCCGCTGCGTTGACATTGTTCGCAACGGCAAATGCCGTATCAGTTTCGGTTGCCGTTTCTGTTTCCGGTTCGACAATGTCAACATCGTCAACCGACAAAGGTTCAAGTGTTTCAGGTTCACGAGAAACCAAACAACGTCCAAACCCGCGTCGCTCACCAGCACGCAACAACAATGGATGCGGCAAAATCCGTCCCCACGATTTATACATTTGTAAAGTATAACGTTTTGACAAATGTTTTGTCAAGAGCAAAAAAACAATACCACGCCGATTCGCCGATTGCAAAGTCGTAAAGTTTCTCGTTCCATTAACCAGAAATGGCGAAGATTTAGTAAAAAGTTTAGTGAAAACAAGCCAAAATTATCTACTCTACCTACACTTACCTACCTGTGAAAAAATGACATTGCAATCACCGTATCTCCACGAATTTCTCTTCGTTCGCAAGAACTCCCCTTGATGTTTAACGTGTAACATAGCGTCAAGTATATTGTATATCCAAGCCGGTCAAAATTGCCCTCGCACGATTTTACGCAATTAAATTTATAGGGTGACAAACATTCCGTCTCACGTAAAACGCCATTCACGTTTACGTTTCAATTCTGACTGCAAAATGTCCATACAGATATTTACGTCGTCAACGATTTGAAAATCGTACATACCAACGCACATGAAATCCGCACCCGATTCAAGCGCGTAACGGAAACCGTCCTTCGGATGAATCGCTCCCGCTGCCAGAACTTTGAACCCAATCCACGGTTGTTTTAACGTATTCATAAACTCAATCGTTTCGTTCGGCTTACGGCAAAACACATTATCACGTTCCGGCTTGTCTGCCATACGCGACCAATAGTTATCGTGATGAATCGTCTTCATCCAAAAGTCCGGCTCAATTCCTTTTTCGACACACGCCTTAATAGTTTCGATACGATGTCCGCCGAGACCAACCGTTGCCTTTTCCTTCCGTAACCGTTCGACAAACGCCGCAATCTCGTCAAACTTCCCTTCACGAACCAGCCGGTCATTTGTCTCACCTTGAATGTACGCGGCGGCAGCACCTTTGTCGATACAGTCGAGAGCACCGTCGAGCGACGAACAATCCGCGATATACAACATCGTACCGTCTGCCTTCTCCCAGTAATCGGTCATAATACCGATATGCGAATGGTGTCCGAGATACGCGTTGATGCCGCACGCTTCGCCCATTTTGAATGTCGCGATGATTTTGTCGCGTGTATGGTACGCCTTGACAAGTTCCGAAACATACATCAAATCACGCGAGTGCGCCCAACCGCCGATGAGATTACCGCCCATAATTATACGGCTCAACGGCGTACCTTTGATAGTCGCCTTCGTCATTGGCTTCTTCAAATCGGACAACTTACCCCAGTTGGTATGAGTACGCGACGCACCGGACAAAGCGTCAACCTGAACATCTTTCGCACCATTCACGTTCGTACCGCCAGCATCATCGCTCGCAAGTTTTTCGGCGAGAATGTGTTCCTCGTTACTAATGACAGCAGTACCAGCGGCAAGAACAGCACCGCCAGCAATAAGTTTACCAAGTACCTTACGGCGTTCAGGGTTGGTCGGTTGTGATTGGTTTTCTAACATAAGGTTTCTCCTATGATGAAAAGTGTTGGGGGTAAAATCATTCATTTCAGTAAAACGACAGTACCAATATACCACCGTTCTCGTGTTCATACAACACCTATCCCTGTGAAGCCGTAATGTGAATATAAACATTGTATTGTACCCATCGAAACATTTTGATAGAATGGGTGATAACGGAATTATGCGTGTGAGATAAAACGAAAGTAAACCATTTTGCCAAGTGTTTTAGACACAGGAGAAAAATCTGTGCAAAATATCGAATTCATTTTAGACGAAGCGAAACAAAAAATCGAAGCCCAATTAGGTAAGGTACGCTGGAAGGTATTGCGGTTTTTGTTGTTTGTCACATTCGTTTTTATGTTCTTTTTTGCTGGTTGGCTCGCTCTTTGGGGGTTGCCTAAATATATGTATTGGGGAATGGTCATCGTTACTCCAATCGCCTTCTATTTCATTGCGAGACCTAACTTGCAAGTAGTGCTTTGGCAGAAGTACTACGAAAATCAATTGGAATTGTTGCGAAAAGAATGGTTCAAACGACCGCAAACCGCCGCCGATTATGTTGAGCGAGCCAAAATTCTTTCTGATTTGGATTACCATGAAGCCGCCGTTGAGGATTTGCGTAATGCTCTCGAAATGGAACCGGACAATCCCGATTATTGGGACGAAATCGTAGGAATACTTTGGTATGAAATGTACAAAGGTGAAGAACTCTTACCGTATGTTGAACGAATATCGGAAATCGAAGGTGACAATCAAGCCGAAGCGTTTATGATTCGCGGACAAATTCTTACAACGACCGCCCCTGAATCGGCTTTAGCAAGTTTCGATAAAGCCATCGAAATTGACCCTGACGATATGGATTATCGTCTCGCACGATTGAGATTTTTTGTCGATACAAACCGACTCCGTGATGCTGCTGTCGTTGTGGATGAAATGTCAAAGGAGATACAAAAAAGTTATTTTGTATCGGAAAAGGCAGAGTTTGCCGAACTTCAAGGAATCATCGCAATGAAACAAAAAGACCCTGAAACCGCTGTCAAACATTTTTCCAATGCCATTCGGTTTTGGAAAAACGACAAATACTACACTCTTCGAGCCGAAGCCCACGATGCTATCGGCGATACTACAAAAGCCAATGCCGACAGACAAAAAGCAGAAAATTTATCTAACATAAGTTCTTTATAGTTATACACAACAGAGCGATGTTGATACCTAAAAACACGAGAAACTAATATTCTCGCTTGCGATTCGGGCAGTTGTTTCGCACGGAGAGTTTTGATACAATGTAAGGCGGTTGGATAAGTTTTCATTCATTTTTTACAACACATTTTCACAGGAGAAAAACACTATGGCTAACGTTGGAATTGTTGGAATCGGTTTTATGGGAATGATGCACTACCTTGCTTATCAGAAAGTTGCGGGGGCTAAGGTTGTTGCTATTTGTGAGAAGTTGCCGGAGCGGTTGCGGGGTGACTGGACTAAAATTAAAGGTAACTTCGGTCCGCAGGGAACGATGATGGATTTGAGCGGCGTTGCTGCTTACGACTCGCTCGAAAAACTTTTGGCGGACAGAAATGTTGATATGGTTGACGTTTGTTTGCCGCCGGCTGCTCACGGAGTTAATGCTGTTGCCGCTCTTGATGCTGGTAAAAACGTTCTTTGCGAGAAGCCGATGGCGTTGACGTTGGCGGATGCGGAGGCGATGGTTGCAGCTGCGAAACGTAATAACAAGTTGCTGATGATTGGTCACGTGTTGCCGTTTTTCCCGTCGCACGCTTTTGTCTATGACGCTATGAAAACGAATCGTTACGGCAAGTTGCTCGGTGGACATTTTAACCGTGTGATTTCAGACCCGACTTGGTTGACCGACTTTTACGATATGAATAAGATTGGAGGTCCATTGCTCGACCTGCATATTCACGACGCTCACTTTATACGGTTGCTGTTCGGGATGCCGAAGGCGGTGCAGAGTGTTGGGCGAATGCGGGGCGATGTGCCGGAATACTTCAACACGCAGTTTTTGTTCGACGACAAAAATTTGGTTGTAACGTCAACGAGCGGTTGTATTATGCAGCAAGGGCGACCGTTCACTCACGGTTACGAAGTTCATTTCGAGAAGGCGACGTTGCTGTGCGAATCGTTCAGCGGTGTTGTGCCGACAGTGTTGACTGCGGAAGGAAAGGTTGAAAAACCGGAGTTGCCGCAATTGGACGAAGTTGGAATTTTCACAAACGAGATGATAGAAGCAACGACCTCCGCCGCAAACAACAAACCATCCGCAATGTTAGACGGCATATTAGCACGCGACGCGCTGCTGTTATGTCACAAAGAGATGGAGGCGGTGAGGTCGCGGGAGAGAGTGACGATTTAGGATCGTACCGTCTGCGGTATTGATTTCTATTCTTTTTCACCACGAAGACACGAGAGCACGAAGGATACAGCTATTTTAGATTTGTGATTTTAGAATTGATTTTACAAAATCTAAAATTCTTTTTCTCCCTTCGTGACATCATGTCTTCGTGGTTAGACAATTTGTGTAAGGAAATACAATGATAAAAGCAGCCGCTCGTTTTTTGCAGTATCTTCTTGTTGAACGTAACGTTTCGGAGATGACGCTTAAAAGTTATCACGAGGATATGGAGGCGTTGATTGAGTATCTTACCGATTCGCACCAGAAACGTTGTCCGCGTCCTGACGAAATTTCTACGCTTGAACTTCGCGGTTACGTTGCCGCGATGCACGAGGCGGCGTACTCGCGGGCTACGATTGCACGGCGGTTGGCATCGTTGCGTTCGTTTTTCCGATTCGGACAACGTGACGGTTTCGTAAAAGAAAATCCCGCGAAGCCGCTTCGTAATCCGCGTACACAACGTTCGCTACCGTACTTTCTTTCGACTGACGACGTAGAACGATTACTCTCAACACCGCCCGCACTTGAGCCGCTCGGTATGCGTGACCGTGCGATTTTGGAAACGATGTACTCCGCCGGTTTGCGTGTTGGCGAGTTGGTCGCGATAAATATGGGCGACGTGCAGTTGAAGGAAGGAATCATTCGTGTTCGCGGTAAAGGTCGCAAGGAACGTTTCTCGCCGCTCGGTTCGTTCGCGGTGAAGGCGGTGAACCGGTGGTTGAAACTACGCAAAGAAATTCTCGCCGGTACGTTGAATGTTGCCGGTTCACCAACAAAGCCGCGCCGCCCATTACCCGATTCGCCGAACGCGCCGCTCTTTCTGAACAAGTATGGTAAACGGTTGACGACAAGAAGTGTAGGCAGAATGTTGGAAAAACATATTAACGAAGCGGGACTCGACGCGCGAACAACGCCGCACACGTTACGTCATAGTTTCGCAACTCACTTGCTTGATAACGGTGCGGATATACGTAGTGTACAAGAATTGTTAGGTCACAAAAGTTTGGTGACAACACAAATTTATACGCACGTCAGCACGGCAAAATTCCGCGAGATATATGAAAAGGCACACCCGCGCGCAAAGTGATTTAGAAACAAGGTCAACAATTACGGATGTTGAAACAGACATAATTGGCGAAATCTGACGGTTATACCGTTTTGTCGCCTAAAATACAAAAACTTTTTTAAAGTTCTTACCCCAAATCATTGAAGTTTTCAACTATTTTGGTAAATTATTCGTATCCCAAAAACGGCTGAGGCAGAAAGTTGCTGATTTGAACGTGACACTGTCGGGGGCTGTTGTTTAGTTATAACATTAAACTCTCTTTTTAACTATATGAATATGTTTGAATCATCGTTTGCTCCATCGTTAAATGTTGACGATATATTACGTAATGTTGAACTGCGCAATGAACTTGAACCCTACTTTGACGAGGCAGTGACGCGAATAAATTTCCGTCATCAACCGTTGCGTCACGAGAACGAATTTCTCGCTGCGATGCTCGCGTGGGAAACCGCTCCGATACTACCGATTTATCGTTGGTTTGAACCGGAACTACGTTTGCCGCAACCGAACGCGCTCAGTGACGAACAAGTGTCAACGATTCTCAACGACGTGATTGATAAGTTGTACGAGAAACGTATCGTACTGGATTTTACCGACCACTTGTCCGACCGCGAACTGTACGTGCTGATCATACGCGACATATTACCGTTGCGTGATAAGTGTATTGATTCGCGAAACAGTTTTATGCACTGGGACTGCTCGTATAACGACGGCAATACCGACATTTGGCTGGCATACTACGCTTCCGACGAAGATCGTCAATACTGGGAAGACACATTCCATCAACCTGTTCCTCCAAGAATGATTCCGCCGCACCAAAGAAATATGCCGCAACATCCGCTTTAATAAATCAGAGAGCCGTTGCGATAATTATATCGAACACAATTGAAAATTGGTAACTGTTCACGGTAAAAGCAATACACCGTCGGCTGAAGCCGACGGCAATATTGTTATTTATTACCGTCGGTTTTAACCGACGGAGGTGGTGTCTTTTATCGCGAACAGTTACCAATTTTCAATCGTGTTCAGTATAATACGGGTGTGTAAACTTTGTGGGGGATTGGTATAATGTCTTTTTTCTCTCCATTTCCCTTTTACAGACAAGGAAGTCACATGAACACTATCACCTCCCGTTCAGCAACTGAATTTCTGCTTCACGAAAAATTTCAAGCCCTTCTCTCCGAACTCGATACCGTTGGCGATAACGCAAGTTCCGGTCACGTCCTCGACACGGTGTTTGATTCTTGGGGACGACTTTCTCTTCACCGCGATTCGAAAATCGGGTAACGAGACATTACAACACAAACTTCAAGAACGTATCAACAACACCGAAAAACAACCCGAATCCAAGCAGTGTCCCCACTGTAAAAAAAACGCAAGTCCACGATACAAAAG
>JAITST010000255.1 GCA_031287585.1 Planctomycetaceae bacterium
AGAGAGAGAGAGAGAGAGAGAGAGAGAGAGAGAGAGAGAGGAACGAGCGGGTGGTAATAATGAATTCGCTAAATAAACAACGTCAATTTTTTCAGGTGAAACATTGCATATACGTACAAGGTCGCGTTTGGTATTTTCGGAATCACATATAACACGTGTTGCTCTTTCTACTTGTGCAACTTTATTAGCCGGAGTTTTGTCGTTCTTTTTGAAATAATGCGGCAGTACCTCGAATATCATATCGTGGATAGTTGAAACAACTGGTTTGCCTTGCGGTATTTCGTTGTTACAATACGGATTATAGTAAGTAATGTGAAAAATATCATAATCGCCGTGACGAATCGTTTTCAACGATAACTCGCGATTTTTATCTGTATGTTTATGATTCCACCAACTACGATGAATCTTAATTATCCGTCTTCCAATACCACTGCATCGGAGCAACTTTTCGCAAATTATCGGTTTATCAGTCCAACCTTGTAGTTGCGGAAACGATGATAATAATTGTTGATTTTGGCTATAATGCAGACCAAGTACAACATCATACGCCCCACCGGAACGTGTAGTCAACTCAGTGAAATAACGAACAATGCCTCCGAGATTTCTCCATAGTATTTGATGGTCGTACAAAATTTTCATAGTTGGTATGTAATTGTAATGTGTTGAGTTGGCTTTATTGCATTTTTGGGTTTGTTTGTTGTGCCGTTTGAAAGTTGACGACGCAAATGAACGCAGCGGATACTATGAAATGTTTTTATTTTTGTCAAGGGCAATTTTGTGATGTAATCGTAATTAAACCTACATGGATAAACGAAAGACATACAACTTGTTGCTTGAGGACGGAGATGACGCGTTTCTACATCCTGCCCCGCAAGGGGCAAGGATGTAGAAACACGTCTCTACAATTTCGTATTAAAAAACATTTCGCCTACGTTGGCGATATTATTATAATTTTCACAATTTTTTTGGAGAACAAAATGAAATCCTTTACTTTGATTCAAACACTTTTACTATTCATTATCCCGACTTCGGTTTTTGCTCAACAGTGGTCGCAACTCGAAATTCTTGATGTTGTTTCCGGTGAGATTACGGTTGTAAAACGGTTTGATTCCCGTGTCGAAGCACCCGAATGGACGAAAGACGGAAAATATCTCTACTTCAATACCAACGGACGAATTAAAAAAATTTCTCCAGACGGCGGCGATGTAACGGTAGTCGACACCGGAAACATTGTTCAATGTAACAACGACCACGTCATTTCGCCGGACGGAAAATTTTTGGCGGTGAGCGCAGGTGACGGCGGGAAAGGTTCACGGATTCACGTTCTTCCTACCGGAGGCGGAACACCAAAATTGGTTACAGAAAAAGGTCCCTCGTATCTACACGGTTGGTCGCCCGATGGTAAAACGCTTGTCTTCACAGGAAACAGAGGTACGAACTTCGACATTTACGCGATTTCGCCGAGCGGTGAAAACGAAACGCAATTAACAACCCACGAAGGACTCGACGACGGACCGGAATTTTCGCCCGATGGAAAATCAATTTGGTTCAACTCTGTTCGAAGCGGACTAATGCAAATTTGGAAGATGAATTCCGACGGAACGGAGCAAAAGCAAGTTTCAAACGAAGATGCCAACTGCTGGTTCCCTCACGTTTCGCCGGACGGGAAAAATGTCGTTTACCTTGTTTACGCCAAAGGTGACGTGAATCCGTCGGAACATCCGGCAAACAAAAATGTTCGATTATGTTTGATTCCCGCCGAAGGTGGTGAACCGAAAACACTGGTAACACTTTACGGCGGACAAGGAACGATTAACGTAAATTCATGGTCGCCCGACAGTAAACGAATCGCGTATATTCGATACCAATAGGCAACACGCACCGTTTACGTCGGTTAAAATTGACGGCAATCGAGTTATTGAGACAGGGTATGCCGTAATCTCTACTGTCAAGTGACGCATTGCCGTCGGCTCCCAGCCGACGGTGTATATCAATTTCCCCCTCTTGAAATCCGTTGCCCGACGTGTGATAATATTCCGCTTGTTTTTACACGTTATTTACTTCACCAAACAATCCAAACAATGGCAACTGAAATTCCTAAACAATATGACCCCGCCGCCGCGCAGAGTAAGTGGGCGGTTTATTGGGATGAACAAGGCGTTTTTGCTAGTTCTCCCAATGCGAACAAAAAACCTTACACTATCGTCATACCGCCGCCGAATGTTACCGGTGCTTTGCACTTGGGACATGCCCTCGACGATACTTTGCAAGACATACTGATTCGTCATAAACGTATGGCTGGTTTTGAAACTCTTTGGGTGCCGGGTGTTGACCATGCTGGTATCGCAACTCAGGCAGTTGTCGAACGCCGCCTCTTTGAGGAAGAAAAGAAAACTCGTCACGACATCGGTCGCGACGCACTTGTCAAACGGATTTGGGACTGGAAAGAACAATATCAGGAACGCATTATCCGTCAACTAAAAAACATCGGTTGTTCGTGCGACTGGAGCCGTACACGTTTCACCCTCGACCCGCAATGCGCAAAAGCCGTTCGTCACTTTTTCTACAAACTATTTGCCGAAAACCTTGTCTATCGCGGTAAGCGTCTTGTCAACTGGGACACGTTCCTCCAAACTGCTGTGAGTGACGACGAAGTTTTTCACGCGGCGGTGCAAGGCAGTTTTTGGTACATCAAATATCCGGTTGTTAATCCGAAACCAAACGAGCCGACACACGTTATCGTCGCGACAACTCGCCCAGAAACAATGCTTGGCGACACGGCGGTCGCCGTTCATCCCGAACCGCGTAAAGCACTCGACAACATTGAAAAAGAGTTATTCGCCGAACTCGAAAAAGCGTCACCCAAAGACCGTGACGGAATCGAACTCGAGTTGAATGCGTTACGTCAACGCCGTACCGAAATGTTGCCGCAACTCGAACAACTCGCAGCGATGGCTCGTGACCGCCGAACGTTATCGTTGCCATTAACGAGCCGCGAGATTCCGCTTCTGTGCGACGAGTGGGCGAAGCCGGAGAAGGGAACTGGTTGCGTAAAAATTACTCCCGCTCACGACCCGAACGATTACGAAGTTGGTCTCCGTCAGAAGTTGGAAATGATAAACATAATGAACAAAGACGGCACGCTCAACGATAACGGCGGTGCGTACACCGGTCTGACGATGCAAGCGGCTCGTAAACGTATAGTCGATGATTTAGACACTGCCGGTTTGCTTGCGAAAGTTGAGGAACGCGAAATTGAGTTAGCCCATAGTGACCGTTCAAAGACCGCTATCGAACCGTTTCTCAATGACCAGTGGTTTGTACGAATGACGCAACTGGCACAAAACGCAATCGACGCGGTGAATCCTGCGGCGGCTGCGCAGCCCGGCGAGAAGACGGACAAAATCAACATCTTCCCGCCGCGTTACACGAAAGGTTACGTTGATTGGTTGAGTGAAAAACGTGACTGGCCTATTGGTCGTCAGTTATGGTGGGGACATCGTATTCCGATTTGGTATTGCAAAGACGCAAGCGAAGCGGAACTGAAAACCGCGTTCGCAAACCGTACCGATGTAACGTGGCGTTGGGACGACGAACAACAGCAGTGGTGGATTTGTTCGGAGGAAGATGACCTCGCCGCTGACGCGGTAAAAGGTCACAAAATTGTTCAGGAAGAAGATGTTCTCGACACGTGGTTTTCGAGTGCGTTGTGGCCTCTGTCGACTCTCGGCTGGCCTAACGAAACGCCGGATTTACAGTATTATTATCCAACAAGTGTATTGGTAACGAGCCGCGACATCATCACTCTTTGGGTTGCGCGAATGGTTATCGCGGGACTATTTAACAAGGGCGTGAAGCCGTTCAGCGAAGTTTTCATTCACCCGAAAATTCTCGACAAGTACGGCGAAGGAATGTCGAAATCGAAGGGAAACGGAGTTGACCCGTTGTCGGTTGTTTTGAAATACGGAGCAGATGCTTTACGGTTCTCGCTCGCGTTTTTGACAACGGAAAACCAAGACGTGCGGTTGCCGGTTGACTTCGAGTGTCCGCACTGTCAGGCGGTTATTGAGTTGACGAAGAAGAACCGAACGCTGCCGTCAATGGAGTGTCCGAAGTGTAAGAAAAAGTTTCGTACACAACTTGCGGAGAAGCCGGATGACAAAGCGTTACCGGAAGCGGCGGTTGTTGGTGAACGTTTTGAAGTTGCACGTAATTTCTGTAACAAACTTTGGAATGCGTCGCGATTCGTTTTGATGTCGCTCGGCGAAACGGACGAGCAATATGATGACGGCATACGGGACACGAGCACATTGTTGTTAGAGGATAAGTGGATACTGAGCCGCTTGGCAACGGTTACGCAACAGGTGACGGACGGTATAAACTCGTATCGGTTCTCGGAAGTTGCGCGTGCGATTTACGATTTCGCGTGGGACGATTATTGCAGTTTTTATGTCGAGATGGTGAAGTACCGGCTCGGTAACGCTGAGTTGCGAACGACGGCGGAACGTGTACTGCTGTTTGTACTGGACAATATCTTGCGGCTATTGCATCCGATAACGCCGTTCCTGACGGAAGAAGTTTGGCATCGGCTGGGCGAAGTTCGCCCGAAACGCGGATTGCGTGAACAGGTCGCGGCGAGTGAATGTATCGCTCTCGCGGCGTGGCCTATTGCGGATAAGAACGCGGTTGACGTTGAAATCGAACAACGTTTCGCGGTATTCCAACAGGTATTACGTGCGGTGCGAGAGATACGGGCGAGCAGAAACGTGCCGCCGAAAACGGATATAAATTTCGCGGTTAAGTGCGATGACGTAACGAAAAAATTGTTAGAGCCGATGAGTCCATACTTTCGTTCGATGGCGGGAGCAAACGCGGCGGGCTTCGGGCAGGACGTTGCTGTGCCGACGTTAGCGTCAATGTTACCGCTCGACGGAATGGAAGTAATTGTTGACTTGTCGGGACTGATAGATGTTGACGCGGAACGCAACAAAAAGGAAAAAGAAATAGCAAAGTTGGCGGAACTGGTAAAAGCGAAGGAGTCAAAGTTGACCGGAAGTTTTATAGAAAAAGCACCGGCAAGCGTGGTGGAAGCCGAACGCAAATCACTGGAAAGTCTGAAAGAACAACTGTCGGTAAGCCGTGTTGCGTTGGAGCAATTAATAAATACCGGCAACTGTTGAGCAATCCCGCCTGTGAAAAAAACGAGAAGTGTATAACCTGCCTACTAATGTTTTAGGGAAACAAAAAAACATATTTTTACCAAAGAACACCTCAGTAGCAAATGTACGCCCGTAAAAACAACCTCATTACCTTATTTAGAATTAAGACAGCAACAATGAGGTTTCTTATTCCACAAATTCATTGATAAGCAGGTGGTTATCATTTGTTTATCTAAATTGGATTTGTTTACAGATACATCACAACTGTAAAGGAAATGAGAAATAAATGGTGTTGCGCACGGAGGCACTGAAGTCACAGAGGGATTGTTTTTATTTTAGATTTATGAATTTAGATTTTGTTTTAATACACAAAATCCCAAATCTAAAACCTAAAATCATTCTGTTTATCCGTGTCCACCGTGCCTCCGTGCGCAAAATAACAAATCAATTTTCCCTATCCTTACCTATCTGTGAAAAATGACTTTGTAAAGTCGTTGTAAGTTGGTGACATCGTATTGTGATTTTTGGGAAAGTGCAGTCAGTTACGTCAAAGATTGGTATGAGGGCTCACCATAAATCCCGAACGATGCTAGATTTTATATCGCTTGAAGCAATCCCTTCGGTACGCGGAGTTCGGATAATCTCTTTGCCGTTTTCCCGACACCATTTATCGAAAGTTAATAATCGTTCGCTATTTTGGTCTTCGCCTCTGGCAAAAACATCAAAATCGATTCCGGCAACATACTCTAACGAGTCAGGATGGATAACAACCTCATCAATCGTCCGAATGGCGTGAAGCATTTCAATACGCTCGGCAGTCGTGTAGAGCATTTTGGTTCCCGGTTTCGTTTGTTGAACATATTCCGACGTGTGGATAATGACAACCAAACGACACGGTTCGCCCACCATACTGCGAATGTTCCGAAACAATCGGATATGTCCGAAATGCAAAAAATCAAAAACGCCAAAAGTAATAACTGTTTTCATTTTAACTCAACTTTTCCTTAATATAATGGTGGATAAAATCCGCGGCACTGTTCGTGTCCCGTTTTAGTACATTTTTGAGAAACTTTTCTCGGCTTTGTTTCAACGGGTCGTTACCGCCGATAACAGTGTCTTGAATAAACGTTTCAATGTCTTCAAAGGAATGGGCTTGATAAAGATTTTTCGTTGTTTCCTGACCGAATTTATTGAAATCGTTTTCAAGAACGTCACGACGACGGCAAAGGAACAAACTTGGTTTCGCCGTGTAAGCATATTCACAGATAAACGAAACACTATCAAGAATCATCGCGTCTGATGTTTTGAAAAGGTCGAAGTAATCTCCACCCTCGACTACCGAACCATTGGGCAATGTGTTCCATTGTTCAAAAAAAGCATTCAACACTTCCTCGGTCATTAAACCTTTTTGGAGAATGAGAATCTTTAACGAGGGGTGTGGCTTCAGCACCATTTCAATTTCAGAGTGTTGCCGCACATAATCGAAGAGCAATTGATAATATTGCAAAAAAGTTCCAAGCAATAATCCACCGCCATTCTCTGCAACAGTCCAATGCGGAGCATAAATTATTCGTTTGGTGTCAGGGGAATTAGTTTTCCAAAGAGGACATTTAATCGTTTGCGAATCATCTCGCAGGAAAACATCCATTTTGGGCCATCCAGACACGACAACACCATTACCTTTTGTCGCTCCATATTGTTTTGCAAAATCCAGTTGATAGGGAGTTTCCACAAAATGCCGCCAAAGGAGGTAGTGGAAATTTCCATTATAACCCCACTTAAAATTCTTTGTTTGACAGATACTATAAGGAATGTAGCAAAACAGTGCCGTACCGCGTTTGAACCACCAATTCATTGGTTCCTGAAAAAACACAATGTCTGGTGAAAAGTCGGCGGGAGAAGTATTGTTTCCGCTTTGTTCATCAAAGAGACCGGTAACGTTCAGTCCTTTTTCTTGAAAAAAACGAAGGGTATTCTTGTATTCTTGAATACCATGAAATAATATCACAACTATTTGCACCGTGAACATAGGGTCTTTATCGAATGCGTCGTAAAGCGATTGACAAGACCATTTTGCCGATTCGTGAACCTGAAAGACAACGTGAATCGGGCGTTTCTTTTTCAGTTTTACAATAAGGTTACGCTCCCGTAACAGTTTGAGAGGTTTATAGATTAATCGCATTATCCATTGGGCGAATGGCTTAATCGGTTTGTAAATTGGACGAATGATTGTTTTGAGCGTCGGCATTATCACGTTTGAAGTGTTATAGGACTCTTGACAGGACTAAAAGT
>JAITST010000273.1 GCA_031287585.1 Planctomycetaceae bacterium
ACAAACAACTCGGAACGTTGATGAAATCGACAGCGAGCAAGAATGAAGCTCCACAAGGAATAGCGATAATGGATTCCCTGATCAAAACGGGTGACGACGCAACGGTAACGTACTCATACAAGATTGAGCCAAACACGGTAAAAGTAACATTTAACGCAAGCGGCAAAATCTGGAGCGTCATAAAAACCGGGATTGACGCATACCAAAACGGCGTGTCAGGCGGCAGCAGTGATTCTGGTGAACAACGCGATGTAAAGTAGCGAACGTAAGATAGAGACGTTGTAACGGTTGTTTCGATTTTGCTGTCGATACGTTCCGTTGAAACTCGCCCAAGCGTTGAGTTGAACGGTAATAGCGATACCGAAGAACAACGCGACAAAGGGCAGGACACAAAGTAGATACGTTGTAACGTTTTTTTTGCTTTTGCTAACGATGTGTTTTGTAACGCGACAGGGACAACCGTAACGTTGTCCCTGTTTTTATTTGTTGATAAAAACTTTAATGGTGAGTACCTGCCAACCGATAGGAACGGACGTTGCTGTAAGTTTTGTGTTACGGCGTTTGTTTTTCTTTAATACAAAAAGTTGTAGGAGATTAGGTATGCTTCGCGTTACTTTTGCTGCTGTTATTTGTGCTACAATACTGTCGTTCGCCGTAGAGGTAAATGTCGCCAACGCCCAGGAAGGTTACGCTAAAAACTGGTCGCGTACATACAACGCACAAGATTGGCAACGCTTTTACCACTATCCATACGTATATTATCCGCAAAACTACTGGTCGCAAGACTACTACCGAAGTTCTGACAACATTTATCAGCGTTACCCCGCAGAAATGCAAATACCAGCGTATAACAAGGCAAACTACAACTACTTCCCTGAAACGAAGAAATACTATCAAGGGAACCATTTCCGGCTGGATATTTTCTAGCGGAAGTGAAAAAGGAACACGAAAAAAACGCCGTAACGAAAGATACGGCGTTTTTTCTTTTTGGTGTGTTCACGGAAAAAGATAACATCCTATGCCCTAAAAAAAGTATTGAAATGTTCGCCCCGTTTTGCGGTCATGTTCTAAACTCAGTTGGAAATTACTCCCAACAGTTAGCAAAGTATTACCTTACTCTCTTACTCTCCCGCCAACCGCTGGTATAACTATAAAATCGTATTTCTCTTCATCCGAGGGATTTTTGTTTCCCTTCTGCTTTTCCAACGATGCTTTTAATCCGGTAACTTTTTCAAGCAGGATATAATGTGCCTTCTCACATTCAAACCTTGCCCGATCACGAAATTTGCTGTCCCATTGGTTCAGTAAAAATTTTGCCTCAAGAAAATATCTTGCTTCATGATCTCCCGCTCCGCAATTTTCAGCAAACACGTGAAACGCCATTACTCTGGCTTTTTGTTGTATGTCAACCGCGTCCTTGTAAGCCAGTGATTTATCGAGTGAATTCCAAAGTGACACGGCAAGGGCATTATTCTCGTGTTGAAATTTATGCCATTTACCCATGCCTGCGATGCCCAGATTTTTATCAGTCATTCTATAATCTCCATATTGGAGTAATGGGATTTTGAACTTTTCATCCGGGACCGGCTCACCCAACAAACGTTTAATACCAACAAACGAAACGATAGTATTATAACTATAATTCCTGTCAATTTTCACAAGGTATTTTGATGGTCCCGACATAATAAAAGTTTTATACACACCGCCCCAAAAATCTTTTACACGTGTCTTACATATCGGCGGCATTTTTGAAACAAGTGATTCCGCTCCTTTCGCAAAACGTTCCTCATCATCAAAACCCTGCCATTCTTCGGGACACGGGTAAATTTCTATCATATAGTCACGCAACCGATTGTTTCCAGTATGCCCATCTTTGTTGAAGAAATACAATTCGACCTGGAAAACGCCGGGGTGGTCGATATCAATGAGTGTCCACAAATCGGGACCGTCGTGCGTCAATGGATATGCTTCACCGTGGTCGTCCCACTCTGATTGACGGCGACAACCATTAAGCGGGTCCCACAGCGAACGTTCATCGTTTGTCTCTTTCCAATGAACCCAGTAGCGTAACTCATCATCTTTGGTACGATGCGGACCGATAAACGGATTCACTCTGTAATAGTTTTCAGAAACAAAAACGTTCCTATCAAACGGTGCCTGCATTGCACAAAGAATCGCGAAATCGTACCCATACTTTCCTGTCCAGTCGCCGCGGGTTTCCCAATCTTCTGTGTACAAATCAGCATAGACCTTTGGTAACGGTTTGTTAATTTTGTTTACCTTCTCTTGCATTGCGTTGAGTTCGTCAATTGTCGGCGTTTTGATTGTTGACGGCAACGGCGGGAAGTTTTGTTTTGCTAACGAGTTATTTTTTTGACCTTGTTTTGATATGTCTTTTTTGTTCAGCCGTAATTCGTCTTTGGGTTTGATAACACCGCCGATGTATAGCCCGATTAACGGTTTTCCGTCGGGCATCGGTAGAATTGACGAAACATAATTATCCGCCATTCCCATTGACTCACGGTCACCAGTTCCGCGTCGTCCTGTTTTCGGGTCAATCGCCATAAAACCGCGCCGCCGTGTACCAAGCCAAATCGTTCCGGTTGCGTCTTCCGCCACGCACGTTATGTAATCTTCCGGCAACAAATACTCTTTCACTTCGTTCGGGCATTCTTTCCAATCTTTCGGCGCACCGCCATAAAGCCCGCGAACTTTGTCAGCGTAATCACGACCGCGAACGTATTGTAACTTGGTCAACGCACCGTTCGACCTGACGAGACCAGTTGGCGTTGCAACCCAGATATTGCCGTCACCAGCGACAATGATCTGATTGATTTGGTTTGTAGGCAAACCTTCACCTTCCGGTACTAACGGGACAGGACTACGATTGTCTATGCCGAAACGTTCAGGTGCGGTTATGTTTTTGTGATGTTTGTAGTTACCGCCGCTGCGATTAAAAACCGCGATACCGTGACATTGTGTTCCAACAATTAGTGTTCCGTCTTTCTTGAACGCGATTGACGATACTTGGTCTTCGGGTAAACCATCGTCGCGGGTAATGTATTCCCACGAATCGGAATCGACTTTGTAACGTGTAATACCGGCAGAGGTGGCAATCCAGACATCGCCGTCAACAGGACAAGTTTGTATGTCAAAAACACGGTCTCCTATCAGACCATGAAGAACATCATATTTTTTCCACTTCTCGCCGTTGAATACAGCAACACCTCTATTAACGTGTCCAACCCAAAGCCGACCGAGTTTGTCGATAACGAGCGCGTATGCGTTGTTGTCGCCGAGACCGTCTTTGATTGTGTACTGTTTGAGAGCGTTGTCGTAATGATAAACTCCGTTATCCTCAGTACCGACAAAGACCCCGCCGTTACCGTCGGAAATCATAGACACAATAAACGGTGCCTTGATTTCAAGACGTTCAACTTTTGGTTGCGGCGTTTTGTTGGTGTCTGCCGCTTGTTCGAGACAATACGCGGTGTCCGAATGAACAATAAAAACGAAAACCGATATGACAAGTAATAGTGAAAAGCAACGCATAATAATCTCCTCAAAATAAAGTATTAAAAACATCAAAATTTAGTAACCGTTATTCCCTCTGCAAAAGTTTTTCTTTATCACGTTGTTCGGCTTCTTGCATCCAAGAGTCAATTTCTGGATAGTATTTCCCCAGTTGGTCATGACGAAATTTTATACCATGCGCACTCTGTCCACGTGGTTTAATTTTGGTGGCATAAAAACGTACCCAATCAGGATCACACATCTCTGAATTCCTTACGGATTCATGTATCATATGACCAAACGGCCACGCATTTGCATCAAACCATTGTATGTTTTCCATCTTTGCTATATCATCCCAGGAATCTTTGGGCGGAATTTCATTAAGTCTAATGTCTTCAAGCGTTTTTATTTTCATCAACGCCCTTACCAAATCTTTGGATGGTTTCGTTTTTGATAAATCTAAATTGGTGAGTTTACAACTACCTGCTTCTATTACTTTGACAACATCATCGGGAATTGGTTTCGATAGATCAATACCTTCAAGTTCCAGTCTATTAAGGTTTGGAATTTTAACAAGTGTCCTAAAACAATCAGATGTCAACGGACAATATCTGATCTTTACAATTTCCAAACTCCGCATATTTTCGAGAAACTGAATATCTTTGTCAGTAAATTTTATCCCGCACAACGCTATACTCTTCAGATTATTTTGTTTCGTTAGTATCTCCAAACTTTTGGGAGTAATAAGTAAAGGAAATTTCTCTGGATCACCAGAGACAAATCTAACATCTTCAAGGTACTTCAGACAAGAAAACAAACGCACCCCTTCATCTGTAACAGAAGTCATCTGAAGTACAATACATTTCAAATCGGGCAGATAAGGCAACGTTTCACGCAGCAAATCATCAGTTACACCGGTAGGCACCCAAGTCGGCTCGGCACCAAGAATGTAATTCCCATTCTCAATACTGTCCCAATGGAATTGAAGCGTTTTTTTTACTCGATCTTCAGGCATCATAAGTCTGCCATTTCTTATGATATACGGAGATATAAATTCACCACTCTGCGCTCGCAACTTATCAACCGCCTCATCACGTTTTTTCGCAAATTCACTATCCTTGTCAAACCAAGACCACTGAACATTTTCGTAAGCGACACCAGCCGGGGCTTCAAAAAGCGGCTTCATCTGTGAAAAGGAATATGTGGGAGAAAAAATAAACAATAGTAATAAAAATTTATAGTGTTTCATAATCATCGCAATAATTAAGTTAAGGGAATTATA
>JAITST010000327.1 GCA_031287585.1 Planctomycetaceae bacterium
AGTGGTAATTCGTCCGCCGGTATTGCCGACCTTTTTCTTACCGTAGTAGTTCGGGACTGCAATGAGTTGATCTGAAAACCATTCTTTCAGTTCCCTGCATTGAACGGTGCGGCAATAAAAATCTTCGCCGGTTTGGATTAACTGCTGCTTAAGGGAGGGATTTTCATCGCAGAACCATTGCCAGAACAAATCGTCAAGCAACCTCCCGCCGAGGTGCATATCCCCCCAAGAATGTCGAATAGTACCGTTCTGTAAAAACGCGAAATCACACGTTCCGCCGCCGAAGTCGATTACGAGATAACCTTTCTGCATATCGGCAAGAGGAATAATTCCACCTGCTAAATCGCTTAACATTGCCCCTTTCGGTTCTTCGATCGTTTCGATGTCACCGTAGTTTGCCTCTTTCGCTATTTGTTTTAACACATTACGGTATTCTTTGTTTGCCTCGGCAGGCACTCCGAAAATAACCCGACAGTCAAGCGGATTAAGCGGCTTACTATTTTTTTTGGCTTCTCGCAGCAATGCTTGAAGAAAATCAACGGCACACTTTCTTGCATCGGCACTTTTGACAATGTCCGGTTTGAACGTTGCCCGGTAGCGGTATTGTTCCTTCTCTCTCTCGTCGTCATCACATTCACCGTATGTTTCGTATGCGAGCCGACCTATCATCGGAAAGACATTTTTGTCCGCGTTGGGCTTATCCGAGTAGAGAATTTCGGTCGGAATTAATGGAGTTTTTTTGCTATCACTGTCAATCCGAACGGAAACAACGTTTTCATTGTCAGCAGGACAAATAGTAACGTAAGTGTTCGTCGTACCGAAATCAATGCCAATCGTATTTTTAGTCATGGAAGGAAAGTGGTTAGGGGTTAGCGGCGGAACTTGTTCCGCCGTAGGGAATTATCGTTTCTTTTTGACTTCACCTTTTGTAACGACTTCGCCGTTTTGGATAACCGGCGGCTTGGTTACCTCAACCGTTTTACCATAAGTAATGTAACCAAAGGTTTCGTATTCTTTTTCCAACTCGGCAGACCAAACAAGTTCCGCACGTTGCGGCAAACCGGTTCCATTCTGTTTCGTCGGCAACGATTCAAACTTAAAACCGAATTTTTCAAACTCTTGCACGATTTCGTCTGCATCCTCTTGGTCTTGTAAGCGGCAACGTTGAATAATCGGAACACATGCAAGCACCAACTTATCATTTTCGCTTTTGATTCCCGCTTCCTGCTTGATTTTCGCTTGAAACATCAGTACAACGATAATCGGTAAAACACTTCGGATGTATTGCTCCACTGCATCCCGCGTGTCTGATTCAAACCGGTTGTAATCATACGCCAAAGAACGTTTCAAAAGGAACAAAATCGCAAATACGCCGGCATAAAACAAGAGACGCTTCCAATAACTGTCTCGTTTGCCGCCGATGAGCCAAGCGGGAATAAAAGACGGACGCAAAATACCTTTGATAATTTGCCAAACGGTATCAACTGCGGCAACACCGGCAACGCTTTTCAAAAGAAAGTCCCGAAGTTTTGCGTTGTTGGCGATTTTCAACGCCCCGGCAACGGCAAGAAACGCTCCGGCAAGAGTACCAAATAGATGTCCCGTTTCGGCAGGCGTGTTGCCGAGATAACCGACAATACTGCCGCCGGCAATAAAGCCGAGAAAAGAACCAACTGCCGCAATAAAGGCAAGTGTCGCTATTGGAATGTCCCCATTAATGGACATTGGGTTCGGTAATTTGAACGTCGGTAATAATTTGTTCAAATGTGAAACAATAAATTGCGATTCTTTCGGCGCAAGAGGAACATTGCTGTTAAGGATAGCAAACAGGTCATTACTCGTTGTGCGGGTGTTTAATGCTATTGCTAACTTTTTTGCCGCTTCTTGAAGTTGTTCCGGCGAAGGAACTTTTTTGATGTTCTCAAATGTTTCCGTAAAAACATTGACGGTATCGTTTTTGAGGCAGTCGATATATTGCGTCAGTTTTTGTTCGTCCGTTTGAGCAAACCACTCCGACGGAAAGATACCCATCGGCAATGCTTTATCAAGCCGTTGGCTGTTATGTGGTTGTCCTATCGGAACGGCATCGAGTTGCGGCGGAGTATTGTTGGCTGTTGTCTTTTTGCTGCGAAATAAGACAACGAACATTGCAACGAGAACAATGACACCGGCGGCAATAGCAATGGTTTCGGTCATCGGTTTGCTTTTGGGTTAGGAAAGCAAATCGTAAGAAACGCAGCGAAAAACGGGAACGCTACGTTGCCTCAAGACGGGTTCCCGTCCACTCCACTGGACGCAATACGCACCGGTACTATAAATATGCGCAAGCGCATACCCCGAAACCCGCAAGTCGTGTTCATAACGCTCCCTTGCGGGAAACGCACGAATAACACGATTCTTTTAATCGCCCTTTCATCCGGCAAGCCGGGTGGAGTTGAAAGCACGAAGGCAAAAACTTGCGATTTGATTTTGATTGTCAGACGTATTTTACGGCAGAAGGGGGTGAGTTGCAAGAGGTGTGCAGGGAAATGGAGGAACACTCCTATTCCGTTTTGTGAGGGCGTTGAAAACGGTTTGATATTCCGATATAATCGTTGGGAACATTAGACAATTTCATCCCCCTCAACATAATGGAGAGCACT
>JAITST010000438.1 GCA_031287585.1 Planctomycetaceae bacterium
AGGAGTTTTGAGATCATACTTTGAGAATACGATATCGTAAATGTCCATCGTGATTCCTTTCAATCGGGAGTGAAAAATAAAAAATATGGACAAATTGTGAGACACCTTCAAAGGGATGGGGTTTTGGGGTTCTAGTATTAGTGGCGGCTACCCCGTGCTATCGCACGGGGTTATCCATATTTAACCTCTACGGGGTAAGGATTTGCGTTGTTTCTTGACGACAAACGTCACTCGACACGTTTTTGATATTCCATAATCAACATTTTGTGTTACGATTACACGCAACACAAACAATTTTCAATCGTGTTCAGATAGAAAAAAAATTTAGACGAGTTATTCTGATGAATCCTAATCTGTTTATAAACTTATAAACAAGACCGCCAAATCATTACCGCAGAAAATTAAACCAAATTTTTATACGCACACATTCCCTCTTGACTTATTTCTCTGTTTTTACTACTATACACCGTGAAAGTATGGGTAGCAAAAAATTGCCCGTATATTTGTTTGCTTACAGGGTTATATTATGCGGATAATTTTTTTCAGTTTTGTGCTGTGTTTTGCCACGATTGCTTACTCGCAGTCTAATTTGCAGTCACTTATTGACACTTATAAGGCTCAACGGGCTGGCGGTGCGATTCCAGTTAAGACTGTTACACCGGCGGTTAATGTTCCTGTTTATCCCGACAAGGTTTACAATCAACCACCCGCTAACGTTTATAACCAACCTCTCAACAACGCTGTTCCGCGGCAGGTTGGCGGTCATCTCGCCGACCCTTATGCTCGTTCTAACGATGTACTTAATACGCCGAACGATACTTCGATTGTTGCGTCTGGAATAATTTCTGTGCGCGGCAACCAGTCGGCGAACCGGATAGTTAATCCGGCGGCGGATTTTCGTGACCCGCTTTCTTCCGTTTTCCAGCCGGATTCCCGTCTCGTCCTCGACCCTCATTCGATACGCGGTGAGATGTCGTTTGATTCCCGTTTGAACGATGTTTGCTTTGTCAACGCCCATTACGGTTGGGTTGTCGGCGATCGCGGCGTGATTTGGCATACTAACGATGGCGGCAAATCTTGGCAACAGCAATCGTCGCCCGTCAACGTTTCGTTACAAAGCGTTCACTTCTTCAACGAACAAAACGGTTTCGCGGTTGGCGGCTACACGATACCTTACTCGCACAATGGTCGCGGCGTTGTCATTGTCACAACAAACGGCGGTAAAACATGGAACTGGGTCGCGTCGGCGGCGAACTTACCGCGATTGATGCGTGTCCGAATGTTGGACAACACGAAACATACGCTACTCGTAGGCGCATCGAGCGATAACTTTCCGAGCGGCATCATCGAGTCAAACGATGGTTGTCAAACGTGGCAACCTATCGCGGGCAAGAGAAACAACGGCTGGTACGACATCTCGCCAATCAACGAATGTACAGGAAGTGCTGACAACTGTCTCGGTATCGGGTTTGACCGAATCGTGCAGCGTTTGTACAACGTTCCGTCAGTCGAACGTTTACCGCAACTCGGTCTGCGCCGCCCGCTCGCGATTGATACTGTTGTCCGCGAAATACCGGGACTCGGTTTCACAACAACCGGATTTATCGTTGGCGAAGGCGGAATGATTTTGTCAACGTCCAACGAACAAAACTGGAATCAACATCCGTATCCGTTGCCGGGTAAATCGGCGGACTTGTTCGACTTGAATACTGTTTGTACAGTTGCCAACTACAAACACAATGATAATCGCGGCGGCAGCACAGTCTATCTCGCCGGTTCGCCGGGTACAAAAATTTATTACAGCAACGACAACGGCAAAACGTGGAATGAAGCCGCGACTGGCGTTACTGTACCGATACGCAAAATTCGTTTCACCGATGCGAACAACGGCTGGGCGGTCGGCGACTTGGGAACAATTCTGTCAACGAACGACGGCGGTAAAACGTGGACGGTACAACGCCGGGGCGGACAACGGCTTGCGGTCTTGACAATTCTAACCGACACAAAACGTTTGCCGTTTGAACCGCTCGCCCAACTCTGCGGCGAGAACGGTTATCTCGGCGGCGTGATAACGTTGACACGTAACGGCACAACGGCAAGCGGCACGTTACCAAGTTCGTTACGTCTGCACGATGCCGTGTTAAAACTCGGCGTTTCGTGTACCGAAGAGGCGTGGCAGTTCCCGCTTGAGCCGCGTGAGGCGATGATGTCGGAAGCGAAAGTTATCGAACAACTCAACCGAATGTACGACGGTAAGGGACTGGAAAAACTACGTTCAACACTCGTGAAGGCGATCCGGCAGTGGCAGCCGGATGTTATACTTTCGACCGACGCGACCGCGCGTAACGCGAGCGGATTCGACGTTTTATTACAACGTGAATTACTCGCCGCTGTCACCGATGCGGCTGACGCGACGAAGTTTCCTGAACAGTTGACCGATGCCGCTCTTGAGCCGTGCCGTGTTCAGAAAGTTCACCTCGCACTCGACGAAAACGTTGTCGGTGATGTCAACTTCAAAACACAAACGATTGCATTTCGTCTGGGCGAGTTGCTTACCGAAACCGCCGCGAAGTCGCGCAGTATAATTGAGAACGAGAAACGCCGTTCGCCGGAACACCAAAGTTTCACAACGCCGATTAACAACACCGGCATCAGCGAACAACATGACCTGATGAGCGGCGTGAATATCACACCGGGCAGCGGCGCGAGGCGGGCGATGTTGTCGAGCCAGCCAGCAAATGAAGATTTGATTATCGCTCTGAACCAGCAGAAGCAGCGTTACGCTGGTATCATCGGAACAGTAACGGCGGCGAACGTTAGCGATGGGCAAAGTCCGCAGAACTCACGTGTTAATACGTTGCTTCGCGGCATTGCGAGTAACGTTGACGAAGACAGCGCGATTGAGTTGTTGTTCGATATGGGGAAACGTTGCGAACAATGCGGCGATTGGGAAACTGCCGTTCAAACGTACAAACAAATCATCGACGAGTTCCCGCGTCATCCGCTTGTATCGGAGGCATTCGTTTGGTTGTTGCGTTTTTACGGCAGCGAGGAAGCCGGCTGGATTACGTGTCCGACTGATATTATCAAAAATTCTGTTACCCAATTAAAGACTGACTCCAAAACCGGCGCAGTTTCAGCAAATGTAACTTATCAAAATTTACCCGCATTGAACGGCGGTAACGATGGACATAATTTGCGTCGAATCGACCAAACGTTGATGTACGGTACTATCATCGCACAGAGTTTTCCGTCGGTTTATCAAGACCCGCGAGTACAGTTTGCAAACGCGGCGGCGTTGCGAAGCCGTGGTTTTACAGTTGAGGCGGACGCGTATTATAATCGGCGCGGACGAAATCCGAACGACGATGTGTGGTCAATGCGTGCGCGAACCGAGCATTGGTTGCTTGCGCCCGACAAGCCGCAACTGCCGCCTGAACAGCGGGACTGTCCGATACCGGCGATTGCTTGTATACCGATTGACTTGCGGCAAAATTCGCGACCATATCTCGATGGCTTGTTCGACGATGATAAAGATAAGAGCGTGTGGTCACAAAGTAAACTGTACAGTTTTACCGTTCCGAAAACGCGTGACCGGTTGGTTGAATTGTTGAGAGTTGGTGTCGCTAGTAATATAGACAAGATTGAAACGAGCGGACGAAAGTATCGTAACGAACAGATTAACAAGTCACAAAATTTCGGTACGAAAGTTATGTTGATGTACGACAACGAATTTTTGTACGTGGGGCTGCGGTGTAAACGGGTAGCGGGTTATTCGTATGTGCCGCAAAATGGTAAGCCGCGTCAACGTGATACAGATATGTCGAATCAGGACAGAGTAGAAATTATGCTCGACATTGACCGCGATTATTCGTCGGCGTACAAGTTCACAATAGACTATCGCGGCTGGGTAAACGATTCGTGCATGAACGACACAAGTTGGAATCCAGACATCTTCGTAGCGAACGCAAGCGACGGAGAAAGTTGGCTAATAGAAGCGGCAATCCCGTTATCCGCTCTGACAAAAAAAACGCTCAAGCCCAACGAAACGTGGGCAATAGCAATCCGCCGTCTAGTCCCGAACAACGGAATAGAATGTTGGAACGCGGAAAACTCGTTCGACTTGGAAGAAGGATTTGGATTGCTGATATTTCAGTAGCTGAGTTTTTATTTCTCCGCCCTCTTACTTTCAATCACATCCTTACCGACTACCGCCCGCAACACTTCCGGTACTATTATTGAGCCGTCTTCCTGTTGATAGTTTTCTATCAACGCTACCAACGCGCGACTGATTGCTACCGCTGTACCGTTTAGCGTGTGAACAAATTTTGTTCCCTTTTCTCCCTTGTTCCGGTATCTCGCGTTCAGACGGCGTGCTTGGTAGTCTGTACAGTTTGACGTACTTGTCACCTCTCCGAATTCGCCGCCGTCACCGCGTCCGGGCATCCACGCTTCAATGTCAAACTTGCGATACGCCGGTCCGCCCAAATCGCCCGTTGCCGTGTCAACTATTCTGTACGCGATACCAAGTTCATCGAAAATTTTACACTCAATCGCGAGCATCTCTTTGTGAACCGCGTCGCTCTGTTCCGGCAGCGTGAACGCGAACATCTCAACCTTCGTGAACTGATGAACACGATACAACCCCCGCGATGCCTTGCCCGCCGCACCCGCTTCTGTACGAAAACAGTGCGACAAACCGCAGAGTTTCAGCGGCAACGAATCAGCGTCAACCGTCTTGCCCGCCAACATTCCGCCAAGCGTAATCTCAGCCGTCGCGACCAAACTCAAGTCGGTTCCGTCGATACTATAAATCTGTGTTTCGGGTCCGCGCGGTATAAAACCTGTACCTTGCAGAATCTCGTTCCGTGCAAGATCGGGCGTGACAGTCGGTGTAAAACCAGCGTTTATTAAAGTGCGAATCGCGAATTGTTGTAACGCCAAATCAAGCAACACCGCGTCGTTTTTCAGAAAATAAAAACCGGCACCAGTAACGTTCGCACCAGATTCAAAGTCAATGATGTCGAGCGATTCACCGAGTGTGAGATGGTCGAGCGGTTTGAAGTCGAACTTCGGAATCGGTGTCTTGCCGCGTGACAATTCGAGATTCTCCGCGTCGGTCTCGCCGATTGGACAGTCGGGGTGCGACATATTCGGAATGATACGTTGTATGGAATCAATTTCGGACTCGCAACGTTCGACATCCGCCTTTGCCGCCGTAACTTGCTCGCGAAGTGTCCGTCCGAGTTCCTTCTTCGCTTCTTTTTCTTCCGTCGTTTTGACAGCCGCGATACTCTTCGCAACGTTATTCGCTTCCGCGTTCAGACGTTCGATTTCGCTCTGAGCGGTACGCCGCGACAATTCCAACTCAACAAGCCGCTCAACATCAGCCGTGACATTTCGGTTCTTGCAGTTAGTTTTAACAAGTTCAACGTTATCAATAATAAATTTACGATCAAGCATTTGTAGTATGTACGTTAATGTAAAAGAAAAACAAAACGGCAAACGCCGCACGTGATAGATTATGACGTAACGGAAAGAAATTTTCTAGTACCCCGCCAGTTGTAACCGACTGCAATAACAGCCGTGACAAGTATAACCAGAAAAATTTTTCAAAAAAAC
>JAITST010000020.1 GCA_031287585.1 Planctomycetaceae bacterium
CGAGTGTTGCATTGGTTGAAAAACTTGTCGTCGATGAATCGGAACCGTTTTCCGTTGTCACACCGCTCATCAAAAACACAGAGCCAGTATCAGAAAATACTGACGTATAGACACCCCAACCCTCGTATGATGACAATGAGTGTTCTTTTTCGGAAGTAGTGCTGTATCCGGTAAAATTCCACGATTCATCAGTACCGAGTACGCCGTTTACGGCAACGTGAAGCGAACCTGAATCGCCGCCGGATTCAGTTATAAGACCATACGTTTCGGAGTAGTAGCCCGCGTCTTGCTCAACGACGAAGTAATCGCCTGAACCACTGTAAACGTTTGACCAATTTTCGTTGACAATGTTACTTTGTGATCCCGTCGTTGTCCAATTATCAGCATCGCCGAATTGAACGATATCCACACTCGTTTTGTCAGTATTTGAACTACTTTGTACAATCGTTCCTGTAAAAGAACCGCTGGTTGTCGCGTAACTGTAAGTTCCGTATCCGCCGTAAAACACGGACTCGAAAGTGTCATGTGAAGTTCTTATCACTTCTGACGATGTAAGTGTGTTATGTCTTTTGGTTACAAGAGTTGTACTCGTTACTGTACCTTGTGTGGTTGTTGTAAGATCGAGTGAAGACGTTCCTGTATCATCTGTGATTGTGTCATTTATCAAGAAGTTGTCGGAGACTGTCAGAAAATAATTGAAATTGTAAATTCCATCAATGAATGATGCCGCAAGGACAGATGTGTAACCACCCGAATAGATATTGTCGTCCGCGTTCGTCAGATAAGAATACGCGACCATTTCGTAATAAGACCACTCGCCGTTTCCAAAATCGTGAGAGATAATTTGTATCGACAACGTTTCAGTTTGGTTGCCGGTTGCTGTTTCGCTCAGTTTCGTGAACGTGTTTTCGGAGTACCAGTTTCCGGCATTCGCGGGAACGAATACTGTTGTTGTGCCGACTTCGACATTGCTTCCGCCTACGGAAAGTTCACCGAAAGCGTCGGATGTTGTGTCGGTATTGTAACCGGCGGGAACCGACTGCAAAGAGTTCAAGCCGGACGTATATGTTAATTGTGCGTTGGATAATATGAGGACAAAACTTTCACCGACAACATTATCATCTCCGTCGAGAATCTGATAGTTCAAAACATCAATTCCGTCAAAATCTGTTTGAGGAGTGTAGATGACAGTGCCGTCGTCGTCTTGCGTGACCGTGCCGTATCGACCATCCGCAACGACAACGTGATAGATATCGGTCATCGTCGAAATGTTTGTTCCGGGCGCGAAATCGTTAGTCAATAATGTCATAACCGAAAACGTTCCGGCAACATCAAGAGTGATAACATCACCCTGCGGAGTTGGTTTCGGAACTGTAACACGCAACGTGACAGTCGCGTCTCGTTCTTCGCCGGACGTGTCAGTTACACGATAGACAAACGTATCTTCACCAACAAACCCGCTCTCGCCAACATAAGAAAACGAACCGTCTTGTTGTAGTTGAATCGTTCCGTGTTCCGGCGGCGTGAAAATAGAAATCTGTGGTACGTCTGATGAACCATTCTGTTGTACGAAATCGTTAGCCAAAAATCCGTGTTGCGAATCGACCGTAAGCGTTTGTCCATAAGTTACAGAATAAATATCGTTTGCCGCAATCGTCTTGGGAGTGCGAATCACAAGCGTAACTGTTGACGGAGCGGAAGTTCCGTAAGAATCCGTGACAGCGTAAGTAAATTGTATTGTTCCGACAAAATCATCGGTTGGAGTAAAAACAAATGAGCCGTCAGAGTTGACTACCAACGTTCCACTATCGGTATCAGAAAAATTCACCAACACCGCTTGCAATGAATCGTCTTCATTAGGTAAGCCGGAGAGCAAACCGTTTTCGCTAGTTACAGTAATTGAATCGTTGACATAACCTAAATACTGTCGCGGCGGCAACACAGTAGCCGACGCATAAGTAGGAACAGTCGGGGTATCGTTGTAATCATTGGAACCATCTGATGTTGCGTCAATAATCGAAAGCGTTGCGGTTGAATTTGATGTATCAATAGTGTAGGGAGGATTACTACCACTTGGTTGAGTCAGCGTCAAAATAACGGTTTCCGTATTTTCAGAGACGGTATCATCGTTTGGGCGCACTAATATCATGACGGTATCCGCACCTGCCGCAAATGTTACGCTGCCGGAAAGATATTCATAGTCCGTATTGTTAGTTGCCGTTCCACTTAATGTGTATTTAATCGTCAGCGGATCGCTCGTATTAAGACGTTTCAAAACGAATACACCATAATCACCGCCCTCAACCGCGTCTTGAACAGAATCAATCCAAATGATTGGGATAATATTTTCATTATCCGTAAGTGTTATCATTGCCGTTGCGGGATGTTCCTGCGACCCGGTCAGGACATATTGGGCAACACCATTGATTTTATACGGCTGTATTGTAACAATAATTGTTTCGTCTTCTTCGAGAAGCGTATCATCAATCGCAATAATTGGAATATCAATATATTCCTGACCATGAGCAAATGTCACTGAAGTCGGGATGCTTAAATAATCTTCACCCATCAATGCCGTCCCGCCGAATGTTAAATAGACGGTGAGCGGATTTGCCGTGTTATCACGCCGGAGACGAAAAGAACCATTATTACCTCCCTCTGTTCCATTTTGAATGGAATCAATCCAAACTGCCGGAGCAATATCGTTGTCGTGAATTTGAAGGTCTGCGGTTGAAGAACCTAAAATCTGATAGGAGAATCCGGTATCAATCAATAATTCAAACCCGACTAATCTCTCCGATTCCACAAAAGCGTTATCAATTGTACCGATAAGAATATCGACAAATTCTTGACCGGCGGTAAAAGTTACTGTACTAAAATCACTGGCTGCCCCGTTAAATAAAAATTCTCCATCATCCCCATATATCACCGTTGTTACATCAATGGTAAAACGATAGCGTATTGTTAATTCGCTGGCAGTATTGTCTCGTTGAAGGCGAATAAAACCGTCCTGACCGTCTTCGACCGCATCTTGAACAGCAGTAATCCAAACCTTTGAGGAACTATAAGTATTAACAATAAACGCGTTTGCTGTTGCCAGTGTTCCTAGATGATAATCTGCATTTGCTCCGTCGGGAATCCCATCTAAAACCGTCAAAACAACCGTCCTCGACGGCTCTGTTATCAATTGACCGATAACATTCAGTTCCAGAGAAACATCATATTCTCCCGCAGGAATCGTAATCGTACCATAATCGATATCAGGATTATACGTTCCTGTCGATACTGTATAATCCGCCCCCAATACCGCTGAACCGGAGAGGCGATAGTAAACTGTCAGCGGGTCTAAAATATCAACATTACCCTGTCGGGAAATGTTGAAAACAATCGGACTGGTAAATTGATCCTGTGTTCGGGCAGAAACTACATAAGAAATATTTGAAGTTCCAACATCATTCGACGCACTGATACGATAATAGTAGAATGTCGCAGAGTCCAAACCGCTATCAATCCATTCTGTATCGGAACCTTCGTAAACAGTTGTCCATGAACCGTTCGGAGACAAACTTCGTTCAACGTTGTACGAGTCGGCACCTTCAACTGATTTCCAACTCAAAGCAATTTGAAAGGAACCAACAGATTCGGCAACTAATCCGCATGGACGGTTGGGAATTTGTGTTGAAATATCAAACGGGATTGAACTGACCAAAACATCACTAAAAGCCGATGATGTGTAGCCGGCCTCCGCTTCCCATACCCGAATACGAAACAAATATTCGGCATCGGGATCGGCGGAAATGTTACAGATATAAGATGTTGTACGAGTATAGGCACTGGCACTTTGCCACGTCTGACCGCCGTCCTTTGAAACGTACAAATAATAATTGACCGCGTTATCGACCTCGTTCCATTGAAGTGTGATCGCGTTTTGTGTCCGTGAAATTTCCGTCAAGACAGGAGCGTTTGTCGAAACTGAGCGTCTCCCCGAAATCGCTGCGGAATATTCGGAAACCGTGTTTTCACTGTCAATGGAGGCAACCCGATAATAGTAGTTCACCCCAGACGGCGGGTCACTCGCCGTATAAGTTAATGCCGCCGTATTGATCAAGAGTTTCCACGTTATACCATCGGTACTATACTGAATCCTGTAAGAAACCGCATCAGCAACGGCATTCCACGTCAGAGTTACGCCGCTATAGACGGCGCGGTTCGAAGAAGTAAATCCGGTGGGAGTCTTTGGGTCACTCGAAGCATTCGCGGTCAACGCTGAAACCGCGTAAGACATTTGAGAGGAGCCAATGTCATTGACCGCACTGACTCGATAGTAATAGAATGTATCCGCTTCTAAACCGCTGTTCGTAAAACTTGTCTCCGCTCCTTCATAAATTGTTGACCAAAGACCATTGGCGGATGTTGCTCTTTCCAATTGATAGGTTGCGGCTCCTGTAACAGCATTCCAAGTTATTTCAATACGCGAAGAATCTTTGGGGACAACAATCAGTCCGCTTGGTCTTTTGGGAAGAACCGGAGTTGGTTCGTAAGAAGGAATCGCAACGACATTACTAACGGGAGAGGCACAATAACCGGTTTCTGCCTTCGTAACGCTGACACGGAAAAGACTATTGTCATCGGGCGAACTTAAAGTACAGAGGTAAGAAGTCGCTGGTGTCGCCGCTTTCCATTGCCATGTTTGCCCGTTATCTTTGGAAATCGCTACGGTATATTCCAGAGCGTTGTCAACCGCGTCCCACTGAAGCGTTACTGAATTTACGGTACGGGAAGCAACCGCCAAAACTGGTGGCGATGTTGGAACAAGAGTGCGCCAGGAAAACGGAGCCGAATATTCCGAAACGTGACCGTTGACATCCACCGAAGCAACTCGATAATAATATTCGATTCCCGGTTGAAGATTCCACCGACCATATTCCGCCGTCGTTGTTGTCCCGACATCAGACCATGTGACCGCATCAAGACTCTGCTGGACTTTATAAGAAACTGCCGTATCGACCTTATCCCAAAGAATACGAATGGTGGTACTGTAGATGTCACCATTATCATAGCGGATATAGTCACCTCGCAAACCCGTAGGAATTGTTGAATCGGCTTGTTCGAGCGTATTCTCTTGACTGGCATTGGCAATCACTTCAGCATTAACCGTCCACACATTCACGGAAGAAGATGATTCGGCAATATAAGCCGTGTCGTCTGGCTGGAACATCTCCGGCAACAAGGGAGGAGGTAACAAGTGAGAAACAGAAAGAAGCTCACGGGTTTCCAAGGACTCAATACTCAAAGACCGTCGCTTGAAAACTTCTTTCTTCTTGTTTGGTTCACCGAAAACCGTATTGATAATCTTTTCAAGAAGCGTTTTTTTCGTTGACATAAGTATTCTCCTAAAAAAGGACAACTAAAAATCAGATTGCCATTGTAAACAACCCGCAGACTCCAAAAAACCTTCTTCTTACACCATCAATTGTGAATAAGTCACATTATAGTCAAGGGAGGTATTCCCCGTCAACCTACTACCACCGTTTTTGCCATAAAAAATCAGAAAATTCCCAAAAAAGGTTAAATTTGGTGATTTTTTATAAGAAAAACATAGCGTTTTTTGTTACAACCAAAAACAAATTTATTGTAACTTGTTTTATACTAACGAAATATGGCAACAGTATTCAGGGACGCGTCGCGTCGCCACTTGAAAATGCGCTATATGAGAAAGATGTAATTTATAAAACACCGTAAAATACGGTGTATAAAATTACAGATTTGAGTTGAATCGCACACAAAAAAATATTGCGGGAGGGTTACTTGACGCAATCGGGTTTTTCCGGTACAACTTTGTGCGTCAATTTTGACAAACCCATTTTTTCGTATATCCGCCTTGCCGGGCAACCGGCGGTCAACGGATTTCAACATCGCCGAGGCCAGCGAACTAAACTCGAGAAGGAGATTCAAGACATATTTTACAATTTGACATCGTTAGTCAGTTGAAAAATCGTCTTGTAGTTTGCGCCGTCAGTATCTTTGCGAAGCAGGAAACACCGTTTTCCGCTTTTTGTATTGGTCGCTCTTGACTGTTTTTCTACTGTCATTTACCGGACATCGTTTCAACACTTAACCCTGCGCCGCCATTGGGAACGGCGGGCAGCGACGGAGAGAATACGCACGGAAGTTTTCCCACAAGCATAAACATTCAGTAATTACTACACATCACATTAGAGAGAAAACTTATGGCTCGACAATTTTCATTCGGAACGGTTTTTCGTATGACGGAGAAACCGTTCCTCAAATCCTTTTTTGAATC
>JAITST010000052.1 GCA_031287585.1 Planctomycetaceae bacterium
TTTTTCCAACGTTCACCATTGAAAACCGAAACACCAGTATTCAAATGTCCAACCCACAGCCGACCAACTTTGTCGATAGCGAGAGCATAAGCATTATCGTCGCCGAGACCGTCTTTGCGCGTAAACTGTTTTGAGTTGCCAGTGTTATCGTAATGATAAACGCCGTAATCTTCGGTACCAACAAACACACCGCCGTCACCGTCGGAAATCATCGTAGTTATAAACGATGCCTTAATGTTGAGACGAGCAACTTGCTCCGTCTGATTTTCGTCAGACGGTTCTGAATTAACGCTTCGTTCCGCATAAAGAAAAACGGAAACAATAGACAACATCACAACCAAAAAACGGTAAGCCATCATCAAACTCCTATGGCGGTAATATTCGTTGCTCAATAGAACGTCGCAATTGTAATCTGTTTTTTGGGGTGTGTAAAGCGGTTCAAAAATTTTCTGCTACGTCATCAGCAGCCCCCGTCGCTGGAAACTTGAGCGGATGTCGGAACCATTCACAATAAAATGAGTTTTTTTACCCACTAATTTTGGGGGGAGTACCTATTATTTTAGATTTTGGATTGTAATTTTATACAAAATACCTGCAATCACAAACTAACATCTACATATTTCCAAGCACTTCGTCCGCCGCCGCAACCGCACTCTCTATATCCTCTTCCGTCATCGCTGTTGATATGAATAACGTTTCAAACTGGCTACACGGCAGATAAAAACCGCGTTCTAACATTCCCCAGAAAAACGATGCGTAACGTTTTGTATTACACTCTGACACCGAATCCCAGTCAATTATCTTCCCGTTACGGCAGTTACCAGTAGCCCCCGTCCGCGACGACTTATTCACAACATTCCCGCCAACCGTTTCGCTCACGACAACCGATATTTCACTTGCGTTATCATCCGGCAGGAAGAACATTGTCACCATCGAACCCCACTGCGAAACGAAAACCGGTACACCCGCTTTTCGTGCCGCATCCTCAAACCCCTCCGCAAGCAACGCCGCTTTTCGTTCCAAACCCGGATACGGATTCGTGTCACGGAGTTGGCGGAGCGTCGCGATACCAGCCGCGCACGCGAGCGGATTGCCGCTCAATGTTCCCGCCTGAAAAACTTTTCCTACTGGCAAAATGCAATCCATAATCTCCGCTCTACCGCCGTAAGCACCAACTGGCAACCCGCCGCCAATGACTTTTCCCAGCGTCGTCAGGTCTGGCATAATACTAAACCGCCCCTGCGCACCGTGCAAGCCGACACGATACCCGCAAAGAACTTCGTCGAAAATCAGAATTGACCGATGTTCGGCTGTCCGCGAACGAAGTTCATACAAAAAGTTTGAACTACCCGCGACACAACCCATGTTACCCGCAACCGGTTCAAGAATCACCGCCGCGATTTCGTCACCGTGTTCCGCGAACAATTGTTTAACACCCTCAACATCGTTGTACTGAAGCAGATACGTGTCAGCGACAGTCCCGCTGGTAACACCCGGTGAATTAACTACTCCGAGCGTTGCACCGGCACTGCCGATTGAAACCAACAATGAATCGACGTGACCGTGATAGTTGCCGACAAACTTAACTATTTTTTGCCGACCAGTATAACCGCGCGCGAGCCGAATCGCGCTCATCGTCGCTTCGGTGCCGGAGTTGACAAGCCGAACTTTTTCGACACTGGGAATGGTATCAATTATCAATTTTGCCAATTCGCTCTCGTCAGCGGTGGGAGCACCAAACGAAGTACCGCGTTTGAGCGTTTCCTCCAATGCCTTAATAACAGCAGGATGACGATGCCCCAGTATAAGAGGTCCCCAGGACTGAACAAAGTCGAGATAACAATTACCGTCAACATCGTAAATCCAGGCACCATCTCCGTGAGAAATAAAAATCGGATGCCCGCCGACAGCACCAAAAGCCCTAGCCGGACTATTAACCCCGCCGGGAATCAAACCCTGTGCTTCGTCAAATAACTGACTACTATTAGTATGTTGCATAAAATCTCCGTGTTAATACAACTATTTCTGCAAAAGTAACAAACGCGCCCGCAAATTATATCTCAATAAATCACAATTGAACAGGTAGGGATTGTTTTTATTTTAGATTTTTGATTTTGTTTATTAGACTTGTTCGGTAACTTCAAAATAAATAAAATTAACAATTTACATACAACAATTTTTGCCACGAATGCACGAATTTATAACGAATTATTCGTATTTATTCGTGTATTCGTGGCAAAACAAGATATACCGAGCAACTCTAAAAAATAAAAAACGCCGACTAGCGCGCCAACCAGACCAGTTTTTACAGTTAGTTAAGGATAGTTATCTGCCGTCTGCTGCCTAACCTATGAAAACACCTTCCCTGATTTTAATCAATTCTTTCATCACGCCGTAGAGGTTGGCTTCGTGTCCTTTTAGCCCGAACGAATCGTGCAACTCGCGGTACAACTTGTACAGTTTTTTGTAAATCACAACCGCTTTGGCGTTCGGTTTGTACACGCTCGGTTTGACCCCCGTCATTTTCTTTTGTGCTTCCCGCACGTCGCCGAACGCACCGCCCGCAACCGCCCCGAAAATCGCGGCACCTAACGCGCACGTCTGCGCACTGCGGCTGATTTTCATCGGTCGGTTGCAAACATCAGCGTAAATCTGCATCACAAACGGACTCTTTTCCGCAATCCCGCCGCAGTTGATCACCTCCTTCACCTGCACTCCGTATTCCTCGAACCGCTGGATGATCGTAAACGCGCCGAAAGCCGTCGCCTCAACCAACGCCCGATACATTTCGGGAGCGGTTGTGTGAAGTGTCGCGCCAACCATCAAACCGCTCAAAAGTTGGTCAACCAAAACGGTACGGTTGCCGTTGTTCCAATCAAGAGCAAGCAAGCCGCTTTCGCCCGCCCGAAGTTTTTCCGCCTCCTTTGTGAGATTGGCGTGGACATCGCCGTTTGCGGTGTATTGTTTTGGAACGAGGTTTTTGACAAACCAGTTGAAAATATCGCCGACCGCCGACTGCCCCGCTTCAAGACCGTACATCCCCGACATCACGCTTTCCGGCACGATACCGCACAGACCCGGTATGTCGGACAGGGGTTCGGAAAGCGGGTGAATCATAATGTCGCAGGTGCTTGTCCCCAATATCTTGACCAGTGTTCCCGGCTTGATTCCCGCGCCAACCGCTCCAAAATGACAGTCGAACGCTCCGACCGCGACCGGCGTTCCCGCCGCAAGCCCCGTTTTTTGTGCGATTTCGGCGGTGAGTGTTCCCGCTCGCTGGTCGGACGTTTTCGTTTCAGGATTGAACCGGTCTCGCAATTTCGCGAGGTCGGGGTCGAGAGACCGGAGAAACGTTTTGCTGGGCAGTCCGCCCCACTGTTCGTGAAACATCGCCTTGTGTCCGGCGGCGCAGATGCCGCGAGGAAGCGTGTCGGGGTTCGTGTTTCCGGTGAGAAACGCCGGAATGAAATCGGCGAGTTCGACCCACGAATACGCCGCTTGAAAGACCTTGGGATTTTCCCGTTTGCAATGCCAGATTTTCGACCAGAACCATTCGCTGCTGTATCGCCCGCCGCATTTCGCGAGATATTGGTCTTTGTTTTTTGACGCTTTTTCGGTGATGACGGCGGCTTCGTCGAAAGAGGTATGGTCTTTCCACAGCCACGCTTGGGCGGTCAGGTTGTTTTTGAATTCGGGCAGCATTCCGAGCGGTGTTCCGTTCCGGTCAACGGGAATGGGTGTCGAACCGGTTGTGTCGATTCCGATTCCGGCGACCAGTTCGGGCTTGAAACCGTGCTTTTTCGCCTGACTGACGGCTTTGGAAACGGCACGGTAAAAGCCGTCGATATAGTCGGCGGGATTTTGCCGTGCGAGGAGCGGACGCTTGGAATCAAGGAGAACGCCCGCGTCGCCGCTCGGATAATTCTCGACCACCGAAGCGATCTCGCTGCCGTCCGTAATATCAACGACCAAAGCCCGAACACTGTTCGTGCCGTAGTCGATACCAATAGCATATTTGGGTTTGTGAGTGGACATTTGAAAAATGGTGATTGTGGTTGTTTTTATTTCACACTCACCCGCAATATCGTTACCGATTTCGCTGGCAACGTTTTTTTGAATGTTGGCGAGTTTACTGTGAACTTGTCTTCTTTCGGTGATACTTTTTCCGGGTAGTCAATTGTGTTTTCGTCGGTACCGTTTTCCGATGTTAGCACCGTTTCCTTCACAGTTGTCCCCAGTTTCGTTGCACCGCTGATAATGAACTTTGTCTCGCACGGAATTGATGCCGTGTTCACTACCTTCATTATCAACTCGTCCTGTTTCTCATTCAAACCGGATACCGCGAACATCGTGTTCATTTTTCGTTGCGGTAACTTCGATTCCAGAATCAGTTTGCCGTCAACAAAACATTTCGCGTTGTTGTCCTTCACTTCGATTCGGATGTCGTACCAACGGTTTGTCTCGACAACGAAATCGGAGCGGCTTTCCGGCAAGTTTTCACCATCAAACTGCATCGCCGACCACTTATTTTGCCAGCCGCCGAGATTTACTCTTGCCCACTGCCCGCTCTCCTTCACGTAAAAGTAAACCATAAAACCTTCCTTGCCGCCAGTCTTTTTCGCCTTCACTGTGAACACGTAATCGTGCCAGCCTCCGTCGCCGAACGTGTACGCGCAATCGTCCTTATCCGACGTTTGCCGCAAAACACCGTTCATGAATTGCCAGTCTCCGGTACCCTTAACCGCATCCGACGGTGCTTTCTCCAACGTCGTCTCAAATAACGTTTTATCGTCCTTGACCACTTTCGCGTCCTTGAACTCCGCTTGCGTCGCCCACGTTCCAACACCAACACTACCGCTGTTCGCAATCGCCGGTTCGGTGTCCACGCTAATTGTTGTCGGAACAATTACGTCACTCCTGTTTACGCTGAACAACTGTTGGACGTAGTACGACGGAATACCATAAGAGCGGGTTCCGTCAAATCCAATCATATCGGGATTCCAGTTCCAGCCGGGCTTGTCGATATGCAGAAACAGCGGTGCGTATGAACTCAACAAAACGATATCGGAGTTACGTTCCATGCCGGTCATAAACGCCGCCTCGCCAATCGCGCCGTCGAGATTGCCCTTGCCGCACTTTTTTGTTACCGCGTATTCACCAACGTAAATTTTCTTACCGGCTCGGTCATACGAATCGTACTTGTCAGCGTTACTGATGAAAAACTGCGGGTCAAAGTAGTAATGCTCGTCGATAATTTCGATTGGTTTTTTGTTCGTCTTGCCGCCGTTCCACTCGCACGCAATAATTCGCATTTCGGGATACTTTTCACGAATTTTTGTGAAAAATTCATCGTAACGCTCCCAATACTTTGGACCGCCGTTCTCGTTACCAATTTCGAGATACTTCAGGTTGAACGGCGCGGGATGCCCGCTTGCCGCGCGGACTTTGCCCCACTTCGTATCGGCGGAACCATTCGCGTATTCGATAGCATCGAGAGCATCTTGATAAAACTCGCCCATCTTGTCCATCGGTACAACTTCCTTGTGCGACATACCGCAATTGATGACGAACATCGCCGCCGCGTCGAGGTCTTCGCACATCTGGAGGTATTCGTGATAACCAAGTCCGTTTGTCGATTTGTAGTTCCACAGATTCGGTTGCGTCCAACGGTCAATCGGTTTGCCGATAGTTCGTTTCCAGCGTGATGCCTCACGCATCGTGTCGCCCTCGACCCAGCAACCGCCGGGGAAACGGACAAACGCCGGTTTCAACGCCGCGAGCCGTTCCATCAAGTCCTTGCGCAACCCGTGACCTTTGAACGTGTCGGCGGCGGCAGGTTTTAACGAAACGTAATCAAGAACAAACGTTCCCTGTTTGTTGGTCGGAGAGATGACAAACCGCGACTTGGGGTCGTTAGAGTTCGACGTGATTTGTAACTTGTAAGGTTTCCAAACGGAGTCAAGTTTGTCGATAGTGACTGAACCGTGAATGTGTTTACCGTCGTAAGTTTCAATACGACAATTCAAACCGCCCGAACCTTTCGCATAGACAACAAGGTCGTATGATTTACCTTCACCAACGGGAATCCCCCAGTAACCGGAATTGATAACAGAAACATTGGTACCGGAATTATTCGAGTAATCAACACGTAAAACTTTACGGTTGAACTCGCTGACGGAATCGTTATCGTCAAGTTTAACGGAAACCAAAGCCCCTTTTGACGCGCCGTAAGACCAGTATTCCGGCTTATCGGTTTCAAATTCAAACGACCTGTTCCGAATCAATTCAGGATAGATACCGCCGTCTCCGGCGAGATTTATCTCCTCAAAAAAGATTCCGTAAAGCGAAGGACTAACTTTGATACCCGGCTTATCGACACTGACATTTAACGCCGCCGTAAACGGTTTCTGAGCAAACGCCGTGATTCCCAAAACGAGGGAAAGCACTATTCCAATGAAAAAACGGTTAAAAAATCGTTGCATATTTTACCTTTCATAAAAAGTGGGAGAGACAAGACAATCAACACCCCCGATTATACAGCGCGAGCGAAATAATGCAACCCGTGATAAAATAAACGTAGTATAAATTCTACGGTCAACAAAGTAGTCGCTAGCGCGACTTAATAACCGTTAAACATTCCTACGAATCCTTACCCCGAGGGGTTATCCATCCGCAAACCCAACCCCGCAAGGGGTTGAATAAAGTGTTCGATTCAGTGATTGATTGAACCCCATACGGGGGTCGCTTTTGCGACACCTACCCCGTGCTAGCGCACGGGGTTATCCATATTTAGCCCCTTTCGGGGCAATGATTTAGAAACGTTGCGTTTTACATCTTCACAATAAGCAATTTTCAATCGTGACCAGTTTCTCAAATTTCTACTATGTAGTGATACTTGACTACATTTCAAGTGCTGGTAAAATGGTGTGTGTTTACGTGACGTGCTTTGGGCGCGTCGGGTTTTGTCGGTTACTTTTCTTTTTTGAAAGGAGAACATTATGAGTCAGACTTTTGGTTTTGATCGTTCGGGAACTTTTGCAATTGCGGACGCGGATGTTGATACGCGGTCGGCTTTCATTGCAAAGACTTACTTCAACCTGTTTGGTGCTGTATTGGCGTTTATCGGCGTTGAGGCGGCGTTGTTGTTGTCGGGGTTGGGCGAACCGATGTTGCAAATGATTTCAATGAATCGCGGTATCGGTTCGTTGATTATGCTCGGTTTGCTTATCGGCGGCGGCTTTGTTTCGCGGTCGCTTGCTAATTCGTCACGCTCGCTCGGTATTCAGTACTCGGGACTCGGTCTGTACGTGTTAGCGGAGGCGATTTTCTTTTTGCCGATTATGACTATCGCGTTGTCGCCTAATTATCTTGGTAACCCAAGTCTTGTTTTGGCGGCGGCGGGAACTACGTTTGTTTTGTTCAGCGTTTTAACGGCAATTGTTTTTGTTACACGTCAGGACTTTTCGTTCTTACGGTCAGTGTTGGTTTTCGGCGGTATCGCGGCGTTCGGATTTATTCTGGTTGCGATATTGTTTCCGGTTGCGGTTGGCGGAGTGTGGATTTACTTCATCTACGCGATGATAGCGTTTATGTGTATGTACATTCTCTATGATACGTCAAACGTTTTGCACAACTACGGTGAAGGGCAACACGTCGCGGCAGCCCTGGAATTATTTGTGTCAGTGGTAACGTTGTTCTACTATGTTTTGATTTTATTTATGAACAATCGTGATTAACCAACATCAGTATATCAGGAATTATTTGACGTGTTACGAATTGCATTAGGGAGTGATCATCGCGGATACAGGTTACGGGCTGCGTTGGAAGACGACCTGAAACAGGAAAAGTACCATACGCAGTTTGAAGTGACGGTTGTCGGCGGCAGTGACGGTTATGTGATTGAATATCCGCAGGTCGCCGCAGCGGTTGCGGGGTTGTTGCAGAATCGTAAGGTTGACTACGGCGTGTTGATTTGCGGTACCGGAATCGGGATGTGTATTGTCGCGAATAAGTTTGCGGGAATTCGTGCCGCGCCGTGCCACAACACAGTTACCGCCGAACTAAGCCGCCGTCACAACAACGCGAACATAATTTGTCTATCCGGCAGTTTGCTCGGTGAGGAAACGTGTGTAAATATGGTTCACAAATGGCTCTCAACAGGTTTTGAAGGTGAACGTCATCAACAACGGCTGGATAAAATCAAATTGATTGAAGAGCGGTTGCTGATGAAAACGTAAGTTGCTTCTTTCGTACTTCACTTAGCACAGAACAAAACGAACACAATTGAAAATTGTGTTCGTTTTGATGTGGTGAGCAGGTTATAAACATTTCGCTTTTTTTCACAGATAGGTAATGGTAGTTAGGGATAGTTTTTTATATTCTACCCCTTATCTAATTTACCTATCTGTGAAAATAAATCCTTATTTTTACAAAAAAATACATCAGTAACAAGAGCGTTCCGCCAAACACAACCTCATTACCTTATTGTTACCTGTTTTAATTTCTAGATGAGGTAATAAGGTTATATTTATAGGCGTGCATTTGCTACTGATGTATTTTCTGATAAAAAGGTAATGCTCTAAATTTATTGTTTTTGAGTTTAGGATATTATTAATCAACTTGTCGAAAGAACGGTTCCGTACGGTAAAAACATGCGTATCTTTGTGTTTGCCGTCCTTTACAAAGAGTAGCGAGATTTAAAAACAATAAATTTATTTGTACTTTCCGAAACATCCGAACCGTATTCACTTCTCCCAATTATCCGCAACGTTTGAACATCAACCAATTGGCGACGAGTATACCTATCATCTTCGCGTAAATTTCTCCCAAACAACGATTGCCGGTCTTGCCGTGCGTTGCGTCCAACTTCGTATCGTTCTTGCGCAACTTAAAAAACGATTTTATTTTTCGGTTTTCGCCTTACTGAGTCGAACCGCGACTAATCGAACTTTATAATCATGTACACCAAGCCATGCAGTTGTGTCAACCAAGTCATCGTTACAGTTTGATAAGAACGAACCGTAATTCTCTGCCGTTTCAACTTCGTCACCAATCGTTAGCGTTGTTCCCGCCGGAACACGGTAATCTTGACAAGTTGCTGGAATTGCTTTCGCCGCTTGAAATCGGCAAAGTTTATTCGGACGGCAACTATGCTTACTATGAGCGTTTTGATTCGGACACTTTGGTTGTGTCGAAAAAGAACACGCAAAATATAGAGCGTAAACATTTATCGTTACGGGCTTGGTGCAGCCGATTGGTGCGTAAAGGAATTCGATTTCCGAAGACGGAGTAGATACACAAAATCTGTGTCGGAATAATCATCAACTTCTGGTACTTCGGATGGAATTGGATAATTCAGTAATTTTAGAACACGCCGAATTATTTACCACTACGACACAAACACGTTTTCGCTATGTCGTCGCGGTACTATGTTTGCCGAATCAATATGTGACGCATCAACAATGTCTCGGTCTAATGATAACTTTATAAGATTTTTCCCGCCGCAACTTGCTCGCAACTTTTTTGCTAACTGTTCTGTGTCAATTTTTTCTTCTCCTATTATTTGTTGTAACGGGAATGTTTTATACCACATTTCTTGTACCGTTTGCGATTGGATGTTCATTGCGAAACGTTCACCTGTGTTTAAGCGGTGATAACGGTCTAGGCGTTCTACCAGACAACCAGCTGTCAGAAGGTCTTCTTCTGTAAACTGTCCGCATGTGCCGGCGCAGATTATGTGGATGTCGTTTGCGTTTTGTAACTCACGCAATACTGCCGCCGCGTTTATGAACGATGCCAGCAGCAGTGTACTTGCGTTCTTCGCGGCTGAAATTGCCCGTGTGCCGTTGGTTGTCGTGAACAACAATCGTTTGCCATTCATCGCACGGTATTCACGCGGTGAGTTTCCATAGTCGAAACCGTCAATCCGTACACCGCCGCGTTCGCCGCCGAGAACGATTTGCTCTACCGTGAATCCGCCGCCAAGCAATTGCTGTTTGCGACGGATTGCGTCGGCAGGTTCGAGAAATGTCTCAACACTTTCCGCACCGTTCGCGAGTGCGGTAGTGATAGTTGTAGTCGCGCGCAATTGGTCGATAACAACCACAGCCGAACCGGTTTGACTAAATCGTTCAATCATACCGGATGGTATCAACGACGGAAGCGGATAGACAGAAATTTGAAAAGATGTCATAATTGTTGTACGTTGTTATTATTAGTTTAACCGCGAAGACACGTTGGCAAATAGATACACACATTTTATACTTGAACGCAAACTATGTCCATTCCCAACTCACCAGACAAATCGCCGTCGCGGATTCGCGGCTTGTTTGCGGCGATTGCTCCACGTTACGATTTTCTCAATCACTTGTTATCGGTCGGTATCGACAAATCGTGGCGGCGGCGGAGTGTGCAAACGTTGTTATCGCAACTTCGTGTTGACGGCTCGGTGCTTGATGTTTGTACCGGTACCGGCGACTTTGCGATCGAGTTGGTACGCAGCAGCGAACGAGATGTTTACGGTGTTGACTTCACGAAAGAAATGTTACAAATTGCGGAACAAAAACGTCAGAAGTTGCCGACTGAACAACAAGACAGACTGAAATTCGTGGAAGGTGACGCATTAAAATTGCCGTTTGAAGACGCGACATTCGCGCTCGTAACAGTAGCGTTTGGTTTGCGAAACACAGCCGACACAAACCAAGCATTGAAGGAAATGCAGCGAGTCGTAAAACCGGGCGGTATCGTTGCGGTGCTGGAATTTTCGATGCCGCGATTACCGTTGATAAAGTGGTTGTACAGTTTCTATTTCGTTCGGGTACTGCCATACGTCGGTCACATAATTTCCAAAGCACCAATAGATTCGTATCGTCATTTGCCAGAAAGCGTACTCGACTTCGACAATACAAACCAACTTACAGAACGAATGAAAACAATCGGACTAAATAATCCGCAGGCGAAACGAATGACGTTTTCGATAGCAACGTTATGTTACGCGACGCGGGGAAATTTGTGATTATCATCCTCTCCTTCTAAAATATCTATAAAGACCGTAAGCCACCAAAAGTATTGGTAACAATAGTAATATCATACGTAAAAAACCGAACTGCGAATTGTCCGGTATTGTTGGCTCTGGAATTAAACCGTGCATTCTTTTGAATGCCTTAACAGCGTCTGCTTCGTCAATCGGGTCGCCTGTAACAACATAGAATTGCTTCGTAACATCATCATATACGTTTGTTCCCTTTTGCCAATCAATCACAAAATCGGACTCCGAAAACTCTTTATTGACCTCAACATCATCAATGCTGTAAACATCATAAATTGACGGTCGCCCAGTTTTGTCCGCACTAACGAGGAACCTTATTTCTGTTGGTATAAAGAAGTCGCCAACACGGTCGTATTTGTAAGAAACTGTTGGTGGTACGTCCGTATTGTCAAGGGCTGCCAATTCTGATATGAAAACATTGAGGATTGCCCCCGATTTCCCTTTGGCGGGATCGTATATCACACGGCAATACACTTCCCAGTCCTGTATTTTCAAAGCCCAATACGTAATGCTCCAAACTCCATCACTGTCTTCAAAAATTTTAATGTATTTTTTTTGTTTCACAGTTTTCTGTAAAATGTCAGAAAACTTACGTAGCGGATACACAGACTCATCCCAAGTGCCGACATACGGGAAAAAGAGTCCAAACCCCTCCGGTGAACCACGCCAATTTACACCATTATTTTTAGTATTGAGACCAATTGATATCATTCCATCAGGAACAACTTTTTCAACTGCTTTCAGAGGATCATTATCTCCACTCTGCACTCCCTTGGATGATTCTTGCATCCGCTGGATTTTACCGTCAAATGTTATCAACATTTGGCATGAAATGAACGGAGACACTCCAGCGACCCAAGGAATCGTTTCCGATTTTTGAATGCGAAAACGATTTTTTTGGTCGTAGTAAACAATCGCTTCCCCACTCAAATATTTTTCCTTCTCGTCTGTAACTCTCTCAACACGCGAATGCCACCTTAACGAAGTAATAGTCGATTCTTTCATCTTTACAACTGATATTGCCTTTTGGACATCAATCTCTTTATCCGTAGCACTAACGTTAAAAGAACAAGTGGCGACAAAAAGAAAAAACAATGAGACACGCACAAGCCAATGATAATAATTAATTTTATTACTATTATCATATATCCGCTTCGATATTACTATACACAACGAAACAACATCAACATTTATCGGAATGCAAAGCGTCATAGTCTTAACTCTCCATAGGCAACTTCCCAAAACCTACACCCTTTGTTTCAGCGATACAAAGTTAATTTTCTGTCACATCTTTCTCTCGCGATACTGCTAATGCTGTCACTTCGTCTTCGTACTTTTTTGTTAGGACTTGTATGTCCTCTTTCGTTTTGTCGCGAACGTCTTCGGAAAATTCTTTATTTTTCTCGCCGTTATCCGCCATTTTGTTACCGTCGCGGCGAACGTTGCGGATTGCTACCTTTGTGTCTTCCGCCAACTCTTTGATTCTCGACACCATCTTTTGTCTCACCTGTGTCGAGAGCGGCGGTATATTTATTCTTACCACGCGACCATCATTGTTCGGCGTGTAACCCAAGTCGGACGCTATTATCGCCTTTTCGATGTCTTTTAACGTACTAGCATCGAACGGTCGGATTACGATTTGATTCGGTTCAGGACACGCGACCGTTGCTACCGATTTCAGCGGCGACTCTGCTCCGTAAACCTGCACCTTCAATGAGTCAACTAATCCCGGATTGGCTCTGCCCGTGCGGATACCTGTTAGGTCGTGGCGTAATTTTAATACCGATTTTTCCATTCGGTCTTCAATGTCTAATAAAATGTCGTCTGATGTCATACAGTAATTGTTGTTAAAAGTTTGTTAAAAACGTTGTCATTGATTTTAGATTTTTTTAAATACAAACACACAATCTAAAATCATAAATCTAAAATTTACCAAGCCCCTCACCACTGTTCAGGGCTACTATTCTACAATACAAAATCAACCCATCCACGCCGGAGTGTCGGTCGCTATTGGCAGGTGTATCAGTTTCACCATTTTTATTGCCTTTTGCGTTAGCATCTCTTTTAGCGTTTCTTTGTCTGGCGCGGAATCCAAGTGTATGATTCCTATCGCTTCCTTACCCGGCTGGTCTGACTCACGTCCAATGGTCATTGACGCGATATTTATTCCGGCACGTCCGAAGATTCCGCCCACTTCACCAATTACCCCCGGTACGTCCATGTGTTCAAACACCAACATTATTCCGTCGAGGAAACTTTCCATACGGAATCCGTTGATGTTCACCAGTCTCGGCATCGCGTTACCAAATACCGTTCCCGAAAGCAACGTAGTTTTTCCATTCGCCGTTATCTCCACCGACATCAACGAATTGAAGTGTATAATCTCCGAACTCTTCTCCTCAATAACATTTATCCCGCGTTCCTGTAACAACGACGCGGCACTTACAATATTCACGTCTTGCGACATCGCCGCCGTCAGAAAACCTGCCGCGAACGCAGTCGAAATGAGCGACGTTTCTTTCTTTGCAATCTCGCCGCGATACGTCAACTTACACGTTTCCGGTGTACCGTCAACAATCTGAAACGCGAACAGACCTATCCGATACGCGACATCAAGATAACCTCTAATGTTTTTCAGTGTTTCAGCGTCAAGCGATATGAAGTTGACCGCCTGCCGGATTCTACCGTTCTGCAAGTAGTCAATCAGTAACTCGACCGCCTCAATCGCGACATTCGCTTGTGCCTCTTCGGTACTCGCTCCCAAGTGCGGCGTACAGAGCACGTTTTTCTTACCGTACAACGGATTCTGCGTACACGGTTCCGACTCAAACACGTCAAGCGCGACACCGCCAAGTTTACCGGATTCGATTCCTTCGACCAATGCGTCAATGTCGTAAATACCGCCGCGCGCACAGTTTATCAAACGGCAACCGGGCTTAACAATTTCCAGTTCCTTCTTCCCAAACATCCCACGTGTTGCGTCGTTGAGCGGTGTGTGAACAGTAAGATAATCAATCTGCGGTAACATATCGTTTAACGCCGAGACCATCGTCACCCCAATCTCCTCCGCACGCGCTGCGGTAAGGAACGGGTCGAGAGCGATAACTTTCATATCGAACGCACGGGCGTAACCAGCAACAACCTGCCCGATTCGTCCCATTCCGACAATTCCCAAAACCTTACCGGCGAGTTGTGTACCGGTGAAAAGTTTTCTGTCCCAACGTCCCTCGACCAACGCCTGATACGCGGGATGAGTGTTTCGCGACAACGCAAGCATAAGCGCGAATGTTTGTTCGGCGGTAGAGACTGTATTCCCGCCGGGCGTGTTCATAACTATAATCCCGCGTCGTGTCGCCGCTTTGGTGTCGATGTTGTCAACACCAACACCAGCACGTGCAATCGCCCGCAAACGTGTGTTACCTTCAAGCGATTCAGCGGTAATCTTGACACCGCTGCGAGCAATCGCACCGTCAAATTCATTAAGCACCTTGCGAAGTTCGTCACCCTTCAAGCCAATCCGCTCCTCATACTCAATACCTGCCTTTTTCATAAGACTGATACCGTCGTCAGACAACGGGTCAAGCAAAACAATACGCGGCATAGTTACGTTCCTTAATATAGTAATGTTAATGGAAAAATCGAAATATACTTGTTTGAAAATAGAAAAATAGAAAAACGTATAATCCGCTTCGCAGAAAACTCATTGTTTTCTACCATTTTTCTCTAAATCTGTATGTTTCCGAACAAGTCGAACAACAAATGTTCCTAATTATCGTCATAATCGTCACGGTGTCAAGTGGTGGTGGAGGGAGAATAATTTTATCGCCGCTTGCGGGGCTATTGCATCCTGCTCGTTTTCTGTTATCATTATACCGTTGCTGGTTGGGGGTTGTTTTGTTTTACCTACCTAAAATCCAACCGGCTTTATATTGATTGACTAGTGGAGTTACATAATTTTGTCAGCGAAAATGAATCGAAAAGATGCTTTTAGTGAGAAGCAGGAATCGTCGGATAAGAAGTATTCTAACGAAAAACGTGAACGTTACGGCGATAAGAAACGAAATTCTCAACGTGATTTCAGATGGGACTTTGTCGATGACGGCAGATCGCTCTCTACGTTTGATGATGATACGTCGAAAGTTGAGCCGCAAGAGCGGCATCATAAGAAAAATAAATCGGTTGGTAAGTCGCAAGTTACGCATACGCAGACGAACCCAAACACGCATACAACATCGAACGCGGACGTTAAACACAACGAAGCCCAAACTAACGAAACGTCAACAAAATCCGCCAATACCGTCAAAACTGCCAAACGTATCAACAAGAAGTATATTTCGCGCAAGTACAATTTGCGAGCGTCGGATGTTCGTACAAGTGAGGACAAAAAACGTGTAGCGGCATTTGTTGGCATTGACGACGATGACGACGAATCGTTGGACTTGCCGAGTTATGGTCGTACTCCGTTGGATACCGGTATCGCGTCACGCTTCGACCCCGAAGAGGACACAATCGAACGTTCGGTTGCCGAGCAACGGAAGAAAAGGTCAGAGAAAGCGAAGCAGAAAGTTGCCGCGTCGTCTGACGATTCGCAAACGCAACGTGAACAGCATCAGTCGCGTGAACCTCGTGAACAACAAAGAAAGCAAGTTGCGTCAAAGGGAACGGACGGTGCGGTTGTTGAACGCGGTGAAACAAGGGACGCGAAACAATCCGCTCAAACACAATCGCAAAGAAATCCGCAACAAAGGAATCAGCCGAAGCCGCAGCAACGGAAAGTAGAGCAGGAGTCGTCAGAACAAGACCTGCCGCTACCGATATTGTCAAGTGTGCCGTCGCAAATTGTTCATAAACCGCCGATGGTTTGGGACCCCGTTCGCCGTATCTATGTCGAAGTTAATCAGCCGAAACAGCAGCAACAGCCGCAGCAGAAAAAACAGCAGGACAAATCTGGTAACGTTGGCGGGTCTGTTCCACAGAAACAACGGCAAACGGCTGTCGAAACGCAATCACCAAAACAGCAATCTGCCCGAAATGTTACAGGTAAAATAGGTGATGTTGGTAAAGCGAACGAGAGCGGAACAGTAACAAAATCGGCAAAGATAGACGGTTCTGAAAAGCAGACGGCGAAGCGGAAGAAACATCATAAGAAGTCGTCGAAGAAAACTGCGGAGCAAGGTTTTGACGCGGCTGTCGAGCAAAATTACGGTGCCGCGATTTTCAGAGATGTTGATTTTATTGATGAAATTGACGAAGTTTATACGGACGACACTCTGTCAAACGTTACCAAACACAAAAAGAGTAAACACAGTAAGACGAGTAACCGGAAAGACGAACCGCGTGAGAACCGTGAACCGCGACCATCACGTGAACAACGCGAACCGCGTGTACAAACCGAACAACGTGAACAGTACAAACAACCTGAAAGACGTGAGCCGCGAGAAACCCGCCCACTCCCGCCGCGAGCAAGTAAGCCGCGCGTTCCGCAGTCTATAACGTCGGATGCGGCATCGCTTGATGTCGAGGCGGAGTCGTCAGGTTTCGCCGAACTCGGTTTGTCTGATACAATGCTTGATTCGTTGAAACTCGCGCGCTATATTGAGCCGTCCCCGATTCAGGCGGGCGTGATTCCGTCAATTATGAAGGGTACCGATTTGATGGGGCAGGCGAGAACTGGTACCGGTAAAACGGCGGCGTTTATGATTCCGCTCATCGAATTGCTCGAACAAGCGGAGCCGGGCAACGACCCTGTTGTATTGGTATTGGTGCCGACTCGCGAACTTGCGGTACAGGTTCGTGACGAAGCGGTAAAGTTGTCGTTCGGGCGAAACGTTCGCGTTACGGCGTGTTACGGTGGTAAACCGCTTGCGAAACAGTTATTGCGTATGCGAGAGGGAGTTGATGTCGTTGTTGGTACGCCCGGTCGCCTGCTCGACTTGATGAACCGCGGTGCGCTCTCGCTGAACTCGCTGAAGTGGGTAGTGCTTGACGAGGCGGACAGGATGTTGGACATCGGTTTTCGTCCAGACATTGAGAAGATTTTGAAGCGTACACCGTCGGAGCGGCAAACGATGTTGTTCAGTGCGACATTGCCCGCACCGGTGGTTAAGTTGGCACAACGTTATATGCGTGAGCCGGAGGTACTGGATTTCTCGAACACGGGTGTTGCGGTCGAGACGATTGAGCAATTCTACCTTACAGTTGATAAGGACAAAAAGTTTGACGCTCTCGCGCTCCTGTTGCAGGAACAGAAGCCGCATCAGGCGATTGTGTTTTGCCGAACGAAACGGCGGGCTGACAAAGTAGGACGGCAACTGGGCGGGCTGTTCGACAGCCACGCGACGATACACGGCGATTTGGCGCAGGCGAGCCGTGACCGCGTGATGGCAGATTTTCGTGCGGGGAAGATTAAGATTCTGGTTGCGACGGACGTTATAGGTCGCGGAATTGACGTGTCAGGAATTTCGCACATCATAAACTACGACATACCGGAGTTTTGTGATGACTACGTTCACCGTGTAGGCAGAACCGGAAGAATGGGACGCGAAGGAGTAGCGTTCACGTTTGTAACGGCGGAAGAGGGAGCAAAGTTGACAAGAGTAGAAATGCGTATCAACAAACTACTGAAAAGAGTTGACCTACCCGGCTTTGAAGCGTTTTCAAAACCAGAAGACACAGGCGAGCCAACAGAACACGAAGAAACAAAACCGGTATTCGGAAACAGAATCCGAAGAATCCGGCGAGCATTGTAAACCGGAAACGTGATCGTTCACGGACGATTTTTTGACGCAACAAGTATTGCAAAATTACGTTGCGGGTATGGGCAATGTTGTACAATTATCGCGACTGGTGTTCGAGAACTCAAAAGTCGGGGAGTGTTCACTTAAAGATAGTTATGCGTAAATTCAACTCGAAGACGTTAAAATTAGATAAAATACAGCGTATCGGTGACAAAATGTGGTGTGTTTTATGCTTTTCTATATGTTGTATTTTGCTTAAATTGTCAAATTTAGACTTTGGATAACAAAAACTATCTTTAAGTAAGTGAACAACTCTACGGAAGTAATGCGTTTTAGCGGGAAGCAGGCGGTTGCGGATTTCGGATTTTTTTCGATAACGCGGGAACGGTATATTTATGTTCTCCGGCGATATAATACGCCTGACCGCCATCGGCAACCGTTTGAGCAAGTATCATTTTCCACGGACGGAAATAAAAACGCGGGTCGTGCTTCGGCGGTGCTTCAAAAAGGTCTTGCCCTTCTAGCGAAATTAGGTCGAAGACGGCTGATGTAAAATTGGCGATTTTTTTCCCATCTTGATGAGCGACATTGCGAGCCATTGAAAGGGCTTTGAGAAAAATTTCCGGTCCCATCACAGCGTTACCGATGTTACAAAAAACACCGCCTTCCAGATTCAGTATCGACTGGCCATAAATCAGGAAATCGGTATATGTTGCTGCGCCGGCGGCTGCACCATCAACGTTCGGGTGTTCGTGAATAATATCACAACCGATTCCGACGTGGACAGTAACAGGAACTTGTAACTTATAAGCGTTCCAAAGTAAACTGTTCTCTTTGTACGGAAAGTTTTCACGGTCAATCATTCGTCCGACGGATTCGCCGAAACCGAGACCATCCTTCTGACCGTCTTTAACAGCATCGTTGATATTACCAGTCTCCGTCCAAAGTCCAAACTGTCCTTCACTGATGTACTTCGCAACGCTTTCCGTAGTAGCACCAATCATAGCAAGTTCAAAATCGTGAATGCAACCGGCTCCGTTGATAGCGAAATGAGTAACATACCCTTCTTTCATCAGACGAATCATAGTTGGACCGTTACCGTTACGGATGACATGCGCACCAAGCATCCACAGAACGGTACTTTTTCGTTCTCTGGCTGCACGAATACGGTCTGCCAAAATATCCATCGAAGGATATTCAAATGTCGTCGGCGCGTCGGGGTCAATCATCACGTCACGGGTGATGTCGTGTTGACGTTCCGCAAGCGGCTTTAGATGTAATTGTGAAATATCGAATAGTTTGTACGGCATAATATACTAATATCCTCCGTTAAGCAAGCGTTTGAAACGATGCTTGTTACAATAAAACATCTATAAAAAGTTTTCAAAAAAGTTGTTTCTCAATTTTGTTAATGTCAGAATAGTCGGGGATTATCCAGTCAGCCCCAGCCCCAATCAGACGGTCACGTTTCCAAGTATCAACTCCTTGACGTTCGGATTCGTTTGTAGCAACACCGACCGCAAAACCGCCAATATCATGGACATTTTCGATTTCGACATAACCGTCACCGAAACCAATCAACTCGGAACCTTGCAGGTTATGTTCTTTGATAATCTGTTGAATGACCATCGCTTTTGAGAATGTTTTATAATCGTCTTTGGCTCCGTAAATGCCGCCGTTACAAAGTTCGGTTACACGAAGCAAACCTGCTTCCTCTTTGACGAATACCTCATCGGTACCGCTTGCGAGATAGATGACAATTCCGTGATTGCGCAGCATATTCAGAATATCATAAGAACCGGGAACTATATGTTTCGACGGGGTGCCGCCGTTCCTCAACTCCTCAAGCCGACCTTTGATTCGCAAGTTCAGACGGCGATGATACTCGTTTTTGTATTCAATCGGATCCATCGGTACTTTACCGCGTTTTTTGACTTCATCAGCAAGTTGAATACATTGATAAATCGTTTGCTTGCCAGTCAGGACATCGACGAAATCACGGACACATCGTTCGATTTCCTCATGAGACTCGTGATGCGGCGTTTCGTTGAGGACTTCGATAAAGAGCGGAATCATAACCTGCTGCCAACCTTCGCGGATAAGACTGAGCGTACCATCGAAGTCGAAAATTGCCGCCCTGATCGCGGCAACGGGCTTGGGCTGCCGAACTATTTCCAATGTAAACATAAGTCGTTTTCTATATCTGATTAACTCAAACGGTAACCGAAGTGTTAGCGCGGTCTGAACATTCTATCAGATTCCCATTGAAATTCAAGTGTCATATACCGTTCGGGTGGGCGCAGCGTCCACGGGTGTGTAAATTTTTTGTAGGTTTTGTATACCCTCCACTTTTTGCGACAATGCCACGTGGGATTGTCAATAGAATACCCTGCCAAAATACCTACAAACTTTTTACACACCCAATAATAATCCATCTGAATACTTTCAATAAAAACCTTACTTTTCTCTTACCAACCTTCAATAGCGAATCTCTAAAAACTCTTTTTTAACGCGGAGAACGTAAAGAATCGCGGAGGAGTATTTTTTTGTAACTTACTCTATCATAAATTATTACAAAAGATTTTCAAAATAAAATCTCTGCGTTTCTCTGCGGTTAAAATTGTGGCTTTTAGAAATGCCCAATAGTATCTACACAAGTATCCACGAATGTTTTAGCCCAATTATAGGCGGTATCTTGGTAGAAAATGTCGGTAAAATATACGCAAAGTCCCGTTAGAGGTGACATATAAAAACGGCTGTTATACCAATATGTCGTCCCTATCGGGACGTTTAATCGGCAATAAAATTTGTGTAGTACTATTGGATTTTACTGGGATGGTGTTTTTGGAGAGGGATTATTTTTGAAGTTCCATTTGTTCACGAAGGTAATCTTCCATATCCTTATTTCTATTTGACCTTTTCTTCGCCTTATCGAACGGAGTATCACCGGTTCTATCTTTTGCATTCACGTCCGCACCGCTATCAACGAGAAACCGGGCAAATTTAATATCATCACCTTTATCCAACACTAACCGATGGAGCGGAGTTCTACCAGTATTATCTGTTGCATCAACCTCCGCCCCGTTTGCAATAAGAAATCTGGCAACGGCGATATCACCATCTCTTGCCGCTTGATGAAGTAATGTCTCGCCATTCTGTTTATGCTTATCGACTACGGCACGTTTTACATCTGCCAATATTGTAAAGGCAACTTCTAACAACCCACTAAATATAAAAATTCTTGACTCAAACGTTTCCCCTCGTCTGAAAAGTTACTCAAATTTCAAAAAATGCTGCAATTTTCCCCGCTCATT
>JAITST010000067.1 GCA_031287585.1 Planctomycetaceae bacterium
GATATGTGTTAACAACCTGTACTTCCCAAAAATCACAATACGAAGAATACGTAAATTCAGAGGTTTTCAGGATGTTTGAATTAAGGCATCTTCTAAAAACCCATTGACTCAAAACAGCAAGCCCCGTAAGATTAGAGACTTGTTAAATGAAATGACGGAGTTTTTAGAAGTTGCCTTAAACGACTACACATTTTGAGGTTAAAACACATTTAATTCGGCAACCCTTTCGATGAGACTCGTAAATTACAGTATCGTAGTTACCGGATAGGTTTAACAATGTCAAACGATAAAATTCAAATCCCGCCTGATGTTGCGGATTTGCCTTCGGACGGTAGTTCGGTTTCTTCGTTGCTTGGGTTGCCAGTTACGGACGATGGCAAGGATGTTCAGGACGCTGCGGTGTTTGCGTCGCTGACGAACGACGCGACTTCTGTGCTGCGGTTGTTGCCGAATTCAGACGACATCTTGCGGGCTGTCGCGGAGAATATTCAGTGGAATCCGTCACATCTACTAAATTTACTAGCGTTCAAAATCTGAAGCTGCCAACAAATCAATGATAAAAGGAATAAAATGTTCACTAGTTTTTGCGGTAAACGTTGATGTTGCGTCACGTAACGATACGGCATCGTTACGAATTTATAGAGAAATACTGCACAAATAAACGGGGAAACTGACGGGGGGATTTTGGGAGTAGGAGAACGTTGCAATTCTCGTGCAACACGCCCGAAATGCTATTGTTTTTATTTTTGATTTGTGTTACAATGCCCTCACCAGTCTTGGCATTCTAGCATACGCCAATTCTTAAGCAATGCTAGTTTTGGACGAATTATTGTTTTATGGATATTTGGTGTATCAGTCATATATTTTAATGGTACTGAGAGCAAACATTATGATATTCTTGGAAAGTACAGATAATATGAAACTTGAAAAACAATACAGTACTATACTCACAATTTTTATACCGCTGCTACTTTGTTTCGCTACGATGTTCTTCGTTACGAACGGTGCGGTTTTTGCACAGGATTATAGGTTGCCTGTTATTACTCCGGTTTTGGAGGGACAGGTTAAAGTGCGTTCGTACTCGTGGGTTGATGAGTTACGTCATCGGGTTGTACCGTTTTTGATGTACTATCCGGCGGAGACCGACAGTAGTTGTCCGGTTGTGTTTTTCTCGCACGGGCTTGGCGGTTCCAGCCGTGACAGTGCGTATCTCGGTAAAGTCTGGGCGCAAGCGGGTATTGTTTCCATTCACTTGCAGCACATAGGCAGCGACGAGACGCTCAATAAAGGGGTGCGGTTGAGGACGTATTTCGACATGCGTGACGCATACTCGCAACATTGGAGCGGACGCGATAGGGCACGCGATATAAAATTTGTACTTGACTATCTAACAGAATTGTCGCGTAATAATCCACAGATTGGCGACGTGCTTGACCTCGACCGCGTCGGAGTGTCGGGATTCAATTTGGGTGCGTTGGCATCGTTGTTACTAGCGGGGCAGTCGCCGCCGGACGGACGAGTGTCACTAAAAGACGAGCGATTCAAGGCGGTAATCGCACTCGGAACACCGCTTAACTCGTACAATCAATCGTATCGGACTGTTTATGAAAAGATAACGATACCGTGTTTGTTCATCAACGGTTCGGAAGATAATTCGATAATCGGCTCGACAACAGCGCAGCAACGCCGGATACCATTCGACGCGTTGACTGCCAACGACCATTATCTCGTTACGTTAGCCGGAGCGGGACATTCGAGTTACACTTACACGCCGCTGCCCTTTACAACACCGGACTCTTCGTATTATAATGTCATAGCGAAGTTGACAGTTTCGTTCTGGCAAGCGCAACTAGGAATTGACGAACAAGCGAAAAACGCGTGGCAAGACAAAAACTGGAGACCGCAAATCGGACGTGCCGGAACGTTTGAAAGAAGATTGAAACCGGTAGTGATATTAGAACCGGAGCCGACAGTGGATGAGCCAACAATGTAGGTTGCGCACGGAGACGCAGAGGTCACGGGGATAGTTTCTCTTTGTTCGCATATAACAAACAATAGGAAGTCAATATGACTGAAAACGAAATTGGTGATATTGTTGTTGAAGTATCAATTCAACTACACAAGGAATTGGGACCGGGACTATTTGAAACGGTCTATGAGGCAGTGCTTGCTCGCCTCCTTGAGAAACGCGGATTAATTGTTCAGCGACAAGTTGCTATTCCTGTTAATTTCGCGGGGGAACAATTTGACGAAGGATTCCATGCAGATATAATTGTTGAAGGGAAAGTTATCCTTGAACTGAAATCTATCGAAAAATTGCACCCTGTCCATAAAAAACAATTGATTACATACCTAAAATTATCAGGTCTTAAACTTGGCTACTTATTGAATTTTGGTGAGGAACTGATGAAAACAGGTATCGAAAGAATTATAAACGGAAAGTTGTGAAAATGGATAATAATTCCCATTAACTCACTCCGTGTACCCCGTGCCTCCGTGCGCAATAAACCTTTGCCATTCACTTTTAACACTATTTTTTAACCTTTTTTTTTCACAGGAGAATTTATGAAAACGCTTAACGTTGGTATGCTTGGTTGCGGCTTTATGGCTCGTACCCACTCGAATGCTTATTCACAAGTTGGACATTTTTTTGATGTTCCGTTCAAGCCCGTACTTAAATGTTGTTACGGTCGCGAACAGGATATTGAAGTGTTGAAAAAGTTCCAGCAACGATGGGGCTACGAGGAAATCGAAACAGACTGGAAGAAGTTGGCTGCTCGGAAGGACATCGACATTATTGATGTTGTCGCACCGAATTTTCTACACAAAGAGATGGTTCTCGCGGCAGCGGCGGCAGGTAAGATGATAATCTGCGAGAAGCCGATGGCAATGAATTTGGATGAAGCGGAAGAGATGGTTGCGGCAGTTGAAAAGGCGGGTGTTGCGAATATGGTTATGTTCAACTATCGTCGCGTACCGGCTATTTCGTTGTTCAAACAGATTATTGACGAAGGACGGGTTGGTCGCCCGTTCCATTATCGCGCGGTCTATAATCAGGACTACACTATAAGCGCGAACGTACCGAGCGGCGGAGCGGCGTTGTGGCGGCTGAGTGCGAAGGCAGCGGGAAGCGGCGTAACGGGCGACTTGCTCGCTCACTCAATTGATACCGCCGAATGGCTCAACGGACCAATCAAGAAAGTAACCGCGTACACCGAAGTTTTCATCAAAGAACGTAAAAACAGTGACACCGGCGAGATGGAGAAAATCACTATCGACGATGCGTGTATGTTCCTGGCGGTGTTTGAAAACGGTTCTATCGGAACGTTCGAGAGTACACGTTACGCACGCGGTAGGAAAAATTACAGTGCGATGGAAATCAACGGTGAAAAGGGAGCGATTGCGTTCAACCTTGAAGAGCCGGAATACTTAGAGTTTTTCCGTTACTCTGACCCCGATACCGGCAAGAAGGTAGAAGACCATCTGACAGGTTGGCAAAAAATTCTGGTAACGAATGGTGAACATCCGTATATGAGTAAGTACTGGGTACCCGGTACGACAATCGGTTACGAACACACGTTCATCAACGCGCTCGCCGACTTCCTGAATAGTTCAAACGCAGGCGGTACAGGACCGAAGTTTGAACCAGATATGCGTCAGGCAATGAGAACGCAAAAAGTTTGTGACGCGGTAATAAGAAGCGCGAAGGAAGGACGATGGGTTGAGGTGTAAATAACGCCGCCCGTGTAGCGTGGGGCGATTGCTCTGCGCTATGAGATTGTGCCGTGTTGCCGTGATATTGAATATGACGCGGCAATGCGGCATTAGCACTAGCGTAGGTAATGCCTACACATTTTGTTGATTAATAAAAAATGATAAAAACCGAAATTCTAACAAAACAATACGGTAAACTTTACGCTGTGAAAGACCTATCGCTCGACCTTGTCGCGGGTGACTTGTTTGGGTTTATCGGACCGAACGGTTCCGGTAAAACGACAACGATGAAGATGTTGGCAACGATTCTTCAGCCGACGTATGGTGAAGCGTATGTTTGCGATATGTCGGTCTTCACGCATCCGAAAGAGATACGGCGGATGATTGGGTATATGCCTGATTTCTTCGGTGTGTACGACGATATGAAAGTAATTGAGTACCTCGAATTTTTCGCTGCTGCTTATCGAATCAAAGGCGAGGCACGGCGTAAAGTTTGTGAGGAGATGTTGGAACTGGTTGACTTGGGTTACAAACGCGACGCAATGGCAACAAGTCTCTCACGCGGTATGACACAACGGTTGGGGCTGGCACGTGTTCTGCTTCACGACCCGCAAGTGTTGTTACTGGACGAACCGGCAAGCGGACTAGACCCGCGTGCAAGAATCGAAATGCGTGAGTTGTTAAAACGTCTTGGAACACGCGGTAAAACGATAATGGTATCGAGTCACATACTGCCGGAGTTGGCGGACGTATGTAATAAAGTAGGAATAATAGAGCGCGGCGAGTTATTGGTAAACGCAAATGTAACAGAGGTAATGAGTCGGGTTCGTGACCACATCGTTCTCTCAATAGAGGTAACAAAAAATATAGAAGCGGCAGCCAAATTGATAGAACAACACGAATCTGTCAGCAAGGTAGAAATAGTGGAACAACACGGAAAAAAAGTTGTCCAGACAGCCCTAAAAAAGGGACAAACAACCGAAAACTACGCAGAACTACCAACAATTCTAATCCAAAACGGCTACAAAATCCAATCCTTCAAAGAAGAAGAAATAAATCTGGAAACAGCGTTTATGACGCTAACAAAAGGGATTACGGCATAAAAACAAACAAAATCGGACTAACCGACAACGATTAAAAATTGGTAGAGACGTTACATATAACGTCTCTACATCTTGCCCCGTAATTAATTGGCTTTCCCCAAAAACAGGAATCACTTTGTTTTGACCGGCGCTTCTGGTCTGTTTGGCAACTTTTTCGGGTTTTCATCCATTTGTTTCAGGATTTCTTTTATTCCCATTTCTAGTTGCGGGTCTTTACCGTTTATCATTGACTTGGGGTCGTTTTCTACCTCAATGTCAGGCGTTACTCCTTCTCCTTCTATAATCCAGTTACCGTTTTCGTCGTTTGTTGCTTGTAACGGTACAGTGACCGAACCGCCGTCCAGCAGTTGACCTCTTGGCGAAATTCCTACTACACCGCCCCACGTTCTCTTACCTATCAACAGCCCCAATCCCGCCTTTCGGAAATAGTGCGGGAAGATGTCGCCGTCGCTGGCGGACGTTTCGTTTATCAAGCAAACCTGATGACCAAAACGCGCGTTGCCCGGATATAATGCCGGTGAAGCGTGTATGCTTCCGAACCTCGTTCCCAGCATCTTTTGGTTCAGCCGCATAATTATCCACTGCGATATATTACCGCCGCCGTTTGAACGGTCGTCGATTACCAAACCCTCTTTGCGGATTTGCGGATAGTACCACTTCAAAAATTCATACGCACCGCTTGCACCCATATCGGGCAGGTGAATATAGCCGGCGCGTCCGTTCGTTGCTTTGTCAACCGCTTCTACATTTCTCAACACAAAGTCGAGATACTTCAAACTCGTTTCGTTTCTCACCGGAACATACGTCACCTTCCGCGAACCTTCAAGCGTCGGCTTCGCGTTGAGTGTCAACGTAATCGGATGCGTGCGGTGTTGTAACAGGCGATACGGATTATCGTTGCCCAACAGTTCGATACCGTCAATTTGCAGCACGTAATCACCAACTTTCGCGTCAACACCAAGTTCTGTCAGCGGCGAACGATACTTCGGTTCTTCGTTTGAACCTTTGAAGATGACCGAAATTTTATAACGGTTGCTCTTCTTATCCAGTTCAAAGCGGCAACCCGGCAAACCTACCGACGGACGCGACGGCTCGGCATATTCGCCGCCTTGTACATACGTGTGACCGATGTTGAGTTCCGAAATCATCTCCGCGATTACGTAATTCAAATCGTCGCGATGAGCAACATACGGCAGCAACGAACGGTACTGTTCTCCAATCGCGCGCCAATCGTAGCCGTGCATATTTTCAACGTAGAACCAATCGCGATACTTCCGCCACGCTTCGTCAAACATTTCACGCCACTCGTCCGCCGGAACACGGTCAACATACATATCACCAGTCGGCACGTTCAAGTGCGGCGAAGCTGGTTTCAAGTCGCAACATTTCAGACCGCCGGACGAAAACAGAATCCGTTTGCCGTCGGGCGATAATTCGTAAGAACTGGCGTTCTCCGCCATCCGATACTCTTTACGTTCCTTGATGTCGTAAAACATAATCTCGCTCTTCGCGTATGATTCGCGACCATTAAAACCCGCACCGCCTTTGACATATACAAGGTATTGCGCGGTCGCTTCGAGATTACCGAAATTCTCCGAACCGACAGGAACACGGACAACACGTTGAGCGAGACCATCCCAGTTGATGATCGTCGGCGTTTTACGTTTGCTCGCCGGTTTTTTCGGTGCTTCGTCTTTCTTGGGTTCGTCTTTCTTCACGTCGTCAGATTTAGCGTCATCTGACTTGGCATCATCTTTTTTCTCTGTCTCTTTCTTTTCGTCGTCCGGCTTCTTCTCATCATCTTTAGCCGGTTCGTCTTTTTTTGGTTCATCCTTCTTCGGCTCGTCCTTTTTCGGTTCATCTTTCTTCGGCTCTGCCGCTTTCGGAGCAGTTGACTCCACTTCATCCGACTGCGGCGCGAACGGATTCGCGACATCCTTCCTCAACGCTATCGCGAAGATTCCGTTATCGCGGTTAGCCGCGAAATTCCACTCTATCGTGCTGTATTGCGGAGCAAACTCACGCCGCGATATGTAGTACAAAAACTTTCCCGACGGATCCCACGCGGGCGACTCAACATCAAACATCGGGTCTGTCACCGCACGCAGCGTTTTCGTTTTCAGTTCCCAAATATACAGCACGCCGTATCCTTGCGGTTGCGGCATAACGAACGCCAAATAACCGCCGCACGGCGACCAGACCGTTCGCGGTGCCATGCTCGAATCATTCGACTGCGCGACCTCAACCGGCTCGCCCTTCCTAAAACCGTCAGTGTCTTCCGTCGCGATAACGTAAATTCGCTTCTTGCAATTACCTATCGACACGAACAAGCCGCACGGCGAAATCCGCAGGTTGTTCAGTTGTCCGTCAAAGGTTTTGGTTAGTTGTTCGGCGGGCTTCTCGCCTCTCGGGTCAATCAAATAAATCTGATCTTCACCCGTCACGTCCGATACGTAAGCGATTCGCGAACCGTCATACGACCACGCTACTTCACGTTCATGAGCGTTGCTTGTGTTCGTCAGGTTGCGCGAATAACCTTTCTCAATCGGTACGGAAAACAAATCGCCGCGCGCGATAACCGCCGCACGTTTTCCGCCCGGCGCGAGAGCGAACTCCTCAATGTTACGCGAAACGTTCTTACGTTGCGGGCGCATCGCCAAGCCGTCGTGCGGAACGTTGATTGTCAATTTCGTTGTACGGTCTTCAGCCGCCTTGTCGCTTGTGTCATATATGACTAACTCGCCCGCGAGTTCGTAGATAATTTTGCTAACTTTGTCTGATGTCGCCCAACGCACATCCCAAGTCTGCTCGTATGTACACTGCGTAATCTCTTCGGACGCAATGTCGTACTTGAACAGATTCATAGTACCAGTTCGGTCAGAGACGAAGTAAATCGAGTTGCCAATCCACATCGGGTCGCGTTCTGTACGAACGTTTTTGTCGAGACGTTTCGTTTCATTGGTTTCGAGGTCGAAGATTGTCAGGTATTGTGCCCAACCGCCTTGATAACGTTTCCACGAACGAAAATCACGAAACAACGGTGAATATACTATTTTCTTTCCGTCCGGTGAGAAGTCGCCCGCACCGGTAGTCGGCATCGGAAGTTTGACGGGCAAACCGCCTTCTAGCGAAACAGTGAACAACGCGCCAAGTTCGGTGACAGAGTTTGAATCGCGGAGTGAACGGAAAAGGACTTTTTTGGAATCGGGAGTCCAACCGTAAACTATGTTGTCGCAACCTCGCCGCGGCGGATTAGGTCCCATCGCGGGGTAGAACGTAAGTTGACGCGGAACGCCGCCGCCGATTGGCATAACGTAAACTTGCTCGTCACCGTCGTACTGACCGGTAAACGCTAGCCACTTTCCGTCGGGCGAAATTTTTGGGAAAAGTTCGAGTCCCTCGTGAGCGGTGAGCCGTGTAGCGGTGCCGCCTTTGGTACTAACTCGCCAAATATCGCCGCCGTGACAGAACACGACAGTATTGCGATTTATATCTGGATAACGGAGTAGTTTGGTACCGGTATCGTTTTTGGTTTTTTCGTTTGGTGCGGCGTAAGTAAATGCGCAACTTGCAAAGATGAGTGCGCAGACGATAAGCGATTTACTGAGTAATTTGTTTTGCATAGTGTGTTTGGATGTTTGTTGTTTGTGACTGGTACCGCTGGTCACAAACCAGCGGCGATGATAATTCATTCTATATATTCTATCTTTATTTGCCAAATTTTGCCACTACTTCCCACAAAAAATCCTAAAATTTTCTCCAAAATTCCCATTTTCTCTAAATTTTAGTAATAATTATGAATTTTCTTTCCACACGGTATATTGCAACTAAAATTAAATCTGCGATAATGTTAGGCAATTTGAAGGAAATTCCTGCGTGAACGGTATTTCCGTAACCATTTTTTAACATATCATTATTTATTACAAGGACTTACATAATGGCTGTTGTAAAAACAAAAACTACTGTCAAGACCAAATCACCCGTAAAAAATACAGCCATACTTTTTGCGTGCGGCGATTTTCGTTTGCAGAACAACCAAAATTGTTGGCTACAACAAGAGGTTCTCGAATCTGCGTTAACCCAAACCGCGAAGAATTTCGGTTACAATCTCGTGCGTGCGAATGTTTATAACCCGTTGTCACAACACGGGTTTATAACGTCACGGAAAGAATGTCTGGAGACATTCGCGACTATCAGCCCACAAAGCCCGCTAATTGTGACTAACACAAACGAGTTTAGTTCGCACAATATCGTTCCCTTCCTGCTCACGCACGAAGGACCGATTCTCACAGTCGGTCACTGGTCTGGCTCGTGGCAGTCGGTTGACGGAATGTTGCAACTTAACGGTAGTCTCTGTAAAGCAGGCAAACAGTATTCAACACTGTGGAGCGGCGATTTTACTGACAGATGGTTTCTTGAACGATTTGAGAAATGGTTGAAGACGGGAATCGTTCGGTTCGCGAATCCGCACGTCAAGCCGGGCAAGTCATTGACGGTTCAGACGAAAGACCGTCAACTCGGCGAGAAATTGGCAAACGAAATTCGTGTGAAAAAGTCGTTAATTGGTTCGTTCGACGTATCGAGTAACCGGATGTACAACACGATAGTACCGCCCGAACTGCTCCTGCCGCTGGGAATTTACAAGGAGGCGTTTAGTCAGGCATCGCTTTACGCGGCGGCGATGATGGTTCCCGACGACGAGGCGCGTGACGTATATCGTTGGGTGTTGGCGAAGGGAACGTTGTTTAATGTTGGTGGCGACGATCAAGACTCCGACCTGACACTTCAACAGATTTTGTTACAGTGTAAAACGTACATCGCGGCGGTACGTATCGCGGACGAGTATAGTTGTGACGCGATTGGGGTACCGATGTTGCCAGCGTTCAAGGATTTGTTACCGGACAGCGGATTCATCGAAGGTTTACTGAACAACTCCGACCGTCCGCCGGTTCGTGCGCAGAACGGACGAGTGTTGTTCGATAACAAACCGGTGATACATTTTCACAGAGGCGACGAACTTGCGGGAGTTGACGCATTGTTACACAGCCGCGTCGCGCAGTCGCTGGGACAATCGCCCGAAACAACGCAACAGGAATTACGCTGGGGTGATGTTGACCAGACCAACAACGGAAAAGATTTTATACTGACTTTCCAGACAGACAGCGGTGTACCGCCGCAGTTACTGGACTTGGGCTGGAAAGGAATGAACATTGTTCGTCAACTGCCGCAGTTTTCAAAACAAGGCGGCGGAATAATGCACGGAATGTGTAAAAGCGGCGAGATAGTATGGTCAAGAATGTTTATGGAACGCGGACGGCTATGTATGGACATCGGGCGCGGCAGGGCGTTAAAACTACAACACGAAGAAGTACGCCGCAGAAGAATGTTATGCACTCAAGACTGGACAATAATGAACGCAATACTAACCGGAGTAACAAAGGACAACCTAGTAGCCCGCAACCGTTCAAACTACATAAATGTCGCCTACGCCGACACTCCCAAAAATGCTGACCACCTAATGGCAGTAAAAGCCGCAATGGTAACGGCACTAGGGGTAGAAGTCTATTTATGCGGGGTGTAAAGGGTGTGTAAAAATAAATGGGGAATCCATTGTAATAGATTTTTCACCAGTCGAGTAGTCGAGGCATTCCTCGCCCCTCTTCAAACCAGACTTGCAGATTTCCCACATTCGGCTTCCATTGATGTACTCATTTTTAGCATTCACGGTTAGTCATTTTTATTTGGTACACTCCCAGCGTTTTGTACACCAGTTGATACCAACTCGTCCCTTCAGGCAACTTGAATGGACATTGACTTTGACGTTGTAGGAACATTGTCATTCGTTAGTTCGTGTATTCTCGCCCGCGCTTCAATCATCGCTTGCTTCGACGGTGTCCGATTCCAATAACGGAATTTACGACCTTTGAGGTCTTTGTTGTATCGA
>JAITST010000336.1 GCA_031287585.1 Planctomycetaceae bacterium
TCCGTCATCCGAAAATGTAACCGTGCCTTTGAGTCCAACTTTGTTGCTGCACCCGATACACAAGCACAGAACCAAAGCAAAAAATAAAATCTTACGCATAATGTCCTCCAAATAAATTAAGGTTGAAAAAATGAAACAAAACAAATCGTCACGGTAACGACACCGTTTTACCGTCGTCAACTTTTGCAAGCGGTGACAAAATCGTATCGGCGGGCGTTGTTACACTAATACCGCGAACAGAGCCGTCACCCATAACAAAATTGCAAACGCCGGAATGCCAACTTCCGAATCCATAAGTTCCCATGCCGGCGGCGACGTTTTGGGCAATTGAGATTGGAATATAATTACCACCTGTATTGTAATCAAAACTTCTCACAACAGTACTGGTTTGAAGATTTGCTGAACCTGCAAAGTATGAACAGTCCCAATGTCCACCTGTTGGAGATGGACAACCATTAAGTTTTCCGAGTGGGATATGTTTCTCTCCTACTATAATTTGGTTGGATGAACCATCAGACCATAATGACATACTGTTTCGTCCCGCCCACGATTTGATACCGAATTTCGGATACGCGTAAGTAGGTGTTGTATAATCGGGAGAAACAACCGCGGCACGAAACGGACCGTGACAATATGAGCCGGTTTGTGGTATAGTGCCATCTGTACGAACGTTAGACCACGGAACCATCACCAAACCGACACCATACGCATTCGCGTTCGCAGGTGCCCAACCTGTACCTGCCCCCATCGCGGCAGCGATAGCATAATCCGCTGTCGGGCCAGATACTGAACAAGAACCAACCGGCTCTTCCGCACCCGAACGCCGTGTCGGACATTTCATATACGGAACGGACAAAAAACTTTTCTTATCACTTTCATTTGCTAATACCGCTTTCCACCAAGCGGGTGGTGTTGTACCAGTGACCGCCGCAGAAGTGTGTTCCGGCGCAGCGCCGCTATCCATCGTGATAAACATACGGTTTGTTCCAACACCGCCGTCAAGATATTGCGTACCGCATCCCCAACGGTCATCGGTGGTGAGTGCTAAATCGTAAAGAGCGGTCTGCTCGGTAAAGGGGAACAAGAGAACAAAAATAGATGCACGTCCGGCACTGATACACGTTGGCGGCAAAACGCTTTGTGTATCGTGAAAATTATGGACTGCGAGTCCCAACTGTTTCAAATGATTCGTACACTGCATTCTTCGCGCCGCCTCACGGGCGGCTTGCACAGCGGGCAAGAGCAAAGCGATTAGAACGCCAATAATGGCGATAACAACAAGAAGTTCAACCAAAGTAAAAGCCGAACGAGAACGGCGAACACGGCATTTACCGTAAACTGCGCCCCCCCCCCCATTTTAACATGGGTGCGGAGGATTTTAACATAAAGTTTCTTTTCATAATTTTTTCCTTTCAGTGAAAGTACGTGTGAATAGTGGGTATGTACAACGCTTGTACAAACAACAATCATGTATTATAGTTGCTGTAACAAGAAACGTCAATAGTGGTTTTGAAATTATTTTGTGATTTTACCTGTCACGAGCAAACTGCGGTTTCAAACATTCACCGATATTTTTTGCCAATGGATTGCGTTTTCGCAAACTCTTTTCCGACACCCCCTTGTCGAAACGTCTTGTTAGCGGTAACATATTAGGGATGTATTTTTGTATTATGCTTGTTTTTCGATTTTTTATAGAATTTGTTTTATGCGTCATATTATTTCTGCACTTGTTCAAAACGTTCCGGGCGTGTTGTCTCATATCGCTGGAATGTTAGCGTCGCGTGGTTATAACATTGATAGTCTTGCGGTCGGGGAGACGGAATTGCCGTCGCTTTCGCGGATGACTTTCGCTGTCGTCGGCGACGACTATGTTTTGGAACAAGTAGTTAAGCAACTCGAAAAGATTGTAACTGTTGTCAGCGTTGAAAATATCAGCCGCAGCGATTTCGTCGAACGTGACCTGATGTTAATCAAAGTTTTGGCAAACCCGAACAGCCGTAGTAAGGTGCTTGAACTGGTGGAAATTTTTCGTGCGCAGGTTGTTGACGTTACCTCAAATTCCTTGACAATCGAGATTTCAGGCAAAGAATCGAAAATCGAAGCGTTTATCGAGGCGATGCGCGATTTTGGTATTGTGGAACTGGTTCGTACTGGTCGAATCGCGATGACTCGCGGCGGTGGTGCGGAGTGATTTTATTTTAGATTTATGATTGTAGATTTTGGATTGATAATGAAACTCAACCACAAATCTAAAATTTGTTTTAACTGTTTTTCTAACTATTTTTTAACACGGAGTTTTTATGGCTGCCAAGATTTATTACGAGAAAGACGCGGATCTTTCCAAACTTAAAGGTAAAACGATTGCGATACTCGGTTACGGTTCGCAAGGTCACGCTCACGCACAGAATTTGCGTGATAGCGGTATTAAAGTTATTATTGCGGAACTGAAAGGTACGGCGAATTATGAAGCCGCTGTCAAGGATAAGTTCAAGCCGCTCACGACAGAAGAAGCGGTGAAAGAGGGCGACTTGATTGTGTTCACGCTTCCCGACGAACTACAAGCGGACATTTTCCGTAACCAGATTCGTCCGAACCTGAAAAAAGGGGCGATAATTGTCGCAACACACGGATTCAACATTCATTACGGTCAATTTGACTTGCCGGAAAGCGTCACCGCAATTATGATTGCACCGAAGGGACCGGGACATCTCGTTCGCAGCGAGTTTTTGAATAACGGCGGTGTGCCGTGCTTGATTGCACTGGGCGAGGGTGCTGGCGACAAGGAACGCGCGATTGGATTAGCATACGCGAAAGGTATCGGCGGCACACGCGGCGGTGTTATTGAGACAACGTTTGCCGAAGAGACCGAGACTGATTTGTTTGGTGAACAAGTCGTATTGTGCGGCGGCGTGAGTGAACTTGTTAAGAGCGCGTTCGATACTCTGGTCGAAGCCGGTTATCAGCCGGAGATGGCATACTTTGAATGTATGCACGAGTTGAAACTGATTGTTGACTTGTTTTATCAGGGCGGTTTGAACTATATGCGTTACAGCGTTTCAAACACAGCGGAGTACGGCGATTATACACGCGGTCCGCGAATTATTACCGACGAAACGCGAAAAGAGATGAAGAAGATTCTGTCGGAGATTCAGGACGGAACGTTTGCGCGGGAATGGTTGCTTGAGAATAAGGTCAACGCTCCGCACTTCAAACGTGTTCGGGCGATGCAGCGTAATCATCAACTCGAAGAAATCGGTAAGAAACTCCGTAAACTGATGAAGTGGATCGACTCGAAAGAGTTTTGAGATAAAGTTTGAGGACGTTTTATAATAATGTTATTTTCGCAAGGCGGCGTAATAGCCGCCTTGTGAATGATGTTTGTATCCGTTATGTTTTTTTACCGCGAAGGCACGAAAACTAATAGAGTGGCTTATGAGTTTTTTCTCCAAGTTATTCGGTAAAGCGAAACTTGATTATCGCGAAAAGTACGACCTTTCGCAAGCGTCGATGGCTGGTACTATGTCTAGTGTTTACAAGGCACGAGATAAGAAAACCGGCGAGATTGTCGCGCTTAAAATTCTCGATATGAAAAAACTCGCGGCTGTCGAATCGCGGTTCAAGGGTACAAAAAAACCGACTGAAGGTGAGATTGCGGTTCTGTTTCGCGACCATCCGTACATTGTCAAAACGTTTGAACAAGGTTTGACAACCGACGGCGACCATTACTTGATAATGGAGTACCTCGAAGGAACCGGTTTGAACAACGTTTTGATGTTTCAACAAGACCCGCTTGACGGAATCCGAACGATGTATGTTCGTCAGGTTGCGGAAGCGATTCAGGCGGTTCACGATAACGGCTACATACACCGCGACATCTGCCCGCGAAACTTGATTTTCACCGGCGACTTCGATGCGTTAAAACTAACCGACTTCGGTTTGTCTGTTCCGAATCGTTTCCCGTTCACCGAACCCGGTAACAGAACCGGTACAGCAAACTATATGGCACCGGAACTCGTTCGCCGTCGTCCGACCGACCATCGTCTTGACGTGTTCTCCTTCGGTGTAACGATTTATGAGATGTTCACCAAACAACTACCATGGATTCGCGGCGACTCGTTACGCGGCGATACCGGCAAAGCGGCAATGACACATGACCAGCCGCCCGACCCAATAACACGCCACTACCCAAACATCAACCCGCAAATGGCGAAAGCAATCCATTCCTGCATAGAAGCCGACCCCGCAAAACGTTGTCAATCAATGAACGATTTTCTGAAGATGATACAGAGCGTAGCAACAGATAACGCGTGAAGAGGCGGTTCGCGAGGTAAACGAAAAGAGTGGCGGGTGTAAAGTTTCTCAATAAAAGAACATCAATAATTATGGCAAACTATAAGCGTGATAAAACGAAGGAGTGTCTCAATGACTAAAATCCTCGTTCCGCCTATAAAATGTCAGGGAATCAAAACGAAATTGGTACCGTTGATTCTCGCGAATGCTGGTAAGATAACAAATGGAAAATGGGTCGAACCGTTTATGGGGTCGTGCGTTGTCGGTCTCAATGCTCGGTGTCCACAAGCGGTATTTGCCGACCAAAATCCGCATTTAGTTAATTTTTATTCCGCACTGAAAAACCATTCCTTTACGCCTGAAATTGTGCGTGACTTTTTGGAACGAGAAGGTTCACAACTTGAAAAATTGGGAGAAAAGC
>JAITST010000198.1 GCA_031287585.1 Planctomycetaceae bacterium
GGCGGCGGACACTGGTGAGAGCGTCGCGAAACAACTCCCAATCGACGGTCTGATTGAGGCGACAAAGGAAGTCGTTGAGTTCATGAATTTTGTGTAACTGATTTTCAACATCAAAAAAAATACTGACCGTGAGAGTGACTCATTGGTTGGAGATTGGTAAGTGGATAAAAAATGTGAACAAAAAAACGTGCGAAGTACTCTATCACTTTTTCGACGCGGGGCAAGAGGGGTTTTTAGAAATTGCCTTAAGTTATTTTGTTTTGCAAAGTCAGTAATCTCATCTGCAAAATTTGTTTCTAGTTCATTTTGCGTGATACCGCAAATGTCGGCGTATGTCGGGTTTAATGAAATATCTTCGAGATTATTTAGGTCTGAAAAAATTGCGACTTTTGAAAACTTTGTTACACCGGTTATGAAAGACTTCTTCAAATACTCGTCACACGATTTCATTACACCAAAGAACGATTTTAACGCATTTCCGCTTGTAATTTCGGCTCATCCGCTGTAATTAGTAACGGCTTGTCGTACTCGTCGATGATGACAATAACCCGTTCGTTGTACTTCAAGTACAGACTTGAAATAAGCCTCGCGAATTTTTCCGCGCTGGTTTCTCCTTCAACGGTTAAATCATATTTTAACGCAGTCTGTACAAGCCCTATATTTATAGCAGAATCCAAATGGCTAATACCGCGCAAATAATCACCACAATTCAAATCAATTCTTACAACCGGATGCTTCTTCCAATCGTAACCCGACTTATCAATCGCAAGACTGCCAAACAAATCACGCCGTCCCTCGTAAATAGCCGCTAACGTCGAACAGAGCAACGACTTCCCAAACCGTCGCGGACGCGTGAGAAATATCGCCTTGCCGGACGATGTCATCAATTCATAAATCCGCTCGGTTTTATCAACGTAACAATAACCGTCTTCGCGAAAATGAAAAAAAATCTTGTACACCTATTGGGTATAATTTCCGTTTCACAACTTCGCCAACTCCTCCGCAATGCAGTCAACAGTATAACGTATTTGTTTATCCGTATGCGCACTTGTTATGAAGAAACGCAACCGCGCCGCTTTCTCTTCTACCGCCGGATGCAAAATCGGTTGCACGTTTATCCCACGCAAAAACAACGCTCGCGACAACTTCAAACTTTTCATCGAGTTCCCGATGATTACTGGTATCACCGCCGAATCCTTACTCACTCCCGTATTCAGTTGCTTCTCCTTCGCCAACGTCAGGAACAACGCCGCGTTCTCGCGCAAACGTTCAACACGCTGCGGCTCGCGTTTCAACAACTCCAACGCCGCTAGTGCCGCCGCCGCGTTTTGCGGTGTTATGCCAACACTAAACACGAACCCCGGCGCGGTATATTTTAGATACTCAATCAGTTCACGTTTACCGGAAATATAACCGCCGCAACTCGCAAACGTTTTACTCAGCGTACACATCCACACGTCAACATCCGCCGGATTCACAGCGAAATGTTCACCAATTCCGCGTCCGGTTTTACCAAGCACACCGATTGAGTGCGCCTCGTCAACCATCAACAACGTCTTATACCGATTCCGCAATTCGATAAAACGCGGCAAGTCAGGATAATCGCCGTCCATACTATAAACACCTTCAAGAGCAATCAACACGCGCCGGTACTCACCGCGATGCTTCTGCAAAATCCAATCCGCCGCCTCAAAGTCGCCGTGCGGAAACGGTCGCCGCCGCGCACCGCTTAACAGCGCACCCTGAACAATACTGTTATGAGCAAGAGCATCATACAAAACCATATCACCGTCACCAAGTAAATGTCCGATAACACCTTCGTTTGTCGAATGACCGCCAACCATAACAATAGTATCCTCCGTACCGAGAAACTCCGAAATCCCGCGTTCGAGTGCAACGTGAACCGGCTTCTCACCTGACACCAACCGGCTTGCCGACACACTCGTTCCGTACTTCGCCGCCGCGTCCTGTGCTGCCGCCGTGACAATCGGGTCGCCCGACATATTCACATAGTTGTAACTCGAAAAGTTAATGTATTCCTTGCCGTTGATAATCGTTCGGTCATTCGTCACCGATTCGTGAACGTCAAAATAATGATTCAATCCCGACGAACGCAAAATATCCAAACCGCCTCGTAAGCGGAGATATTCAGGAAACTTTTCAACCTTGTACCAATCATCAGGAATCGCCGTCACTGCCGTCTTCTCACGTGTCGCCGCTTGCCGCGCACCGCTGCCGAGATACTTCTGAACCGCTTCGACAACCTGACGTGCCGTGTAAAGTTCCGGCAAAACAGTTTCTGGAAACTGTCCGCCAAACCGGTCTTCAAGCGATGCCAAAATCTCCATTCGTTCGAGCGAATCAAGTCCGAGTTCGGTAATATCTGTTTCGAGCGAAACGTTTGCCGCACGCTCCTTACCAACCGCGCGCACTTCCTCCAACACCGCTTCCGCCGCTTCGTTAAACGTTAGTTGAACGCCGTCAGTTTTAACGTTAGCGTCTTTCGGTTTCGTTTTGTTACGTACCGTCGAATCGGTGGACATTTTTTTGTCGTCTATATTATAACTACTATCAACGTTCTTGCGAACAACCGTTGGCGTATCTTTCTTTTGAACGCCACCAGATTGAACATCCGACAGATTAATGTTAGGTGACAACCATTGCACAACCGGATTCAATGTTCCATCAACAACCCCATGCCGACATGCGTGACGCTGAATCTTCCCGCTTGACGTTTTCGGAATCGCACCGTGCCGCACCAATACAATCGCCTCAACAGTTATCTCGTGTTCGAGTGCAACCGCTTTCTTAATCGCCGTGAACAATGCCTCCGCCATCTCCTCTTTGAATCGCCGTTCGACTTCCTGCACTATTACAAGTTTGTCGTCAATGAGAATCGCCGCGCCGCAAAGCGAGCGCAACACGCCGTCAACCTTCTGCACCGTTGCCTCAACATCTTGCGGATAGATGTTGACACCGCGAATAATCATCATATCTTTTATACGTCCCGTTATGTATAACTCGCCGTTGAGAAGAAATCCCAAGTCGCCGGTTCGCATAAACGGTGTCTCGCCGGTATCGCTGATAGTTGCGTGGAACGTGTATTCGGTCGCTTCCGCGTTATCCCAGTAACCTTGTGCGACGCTAGGTCCCTTCACCCAAACTTCGCCAACGCTCCGCTCCGCGCAACTCGCGCACGTATCGGGATCAACAATCCGAACCGTTTGGTCGATAGCGTTTCGCCCGCTTGATACCAACGTTCGCGCGTGCGGCGAATCTTCCGTTGTGTCAACGGCGTTACCTTGCGAAAGTTGGTCTGCGTCAATACAACACGTAATCGGCGGCTCGTCAACCATACCGCCAGTAACAATCAACGTTCCTTCCGCAAGACCGAAGCACGGATAAAAACTTTCGTAACGGAATCCACACGGTTCAAACTTTTTCGCAAACGCCTTCATCGTTTCGGCACTAACTGGCTCTGCACCGTTGAACGCAACTTTCCAACTACTCAAATCAAGTTCGGAAAGTTGCTCATCCTTAATCTGCCGCACGCACAAATCGTAAGCAAAATTCGGTCCCCCGCTAGTCGTTCCCCTATACCTCGTAATCGCGGCGAGCCAGTGAAACGGTTTGAGCAAAAACGCGAGCGGTGACATCAGCACATTCGGACGACCAACAAAAAGCGGTTGCAAAATTCCGCCTATAAGTCCCATATCGTGATAACTGGGCAACCAGAATACACCTATTCCGCTGCGGGTATGTTCAAAGAAAAGGTTGATAAGACGCGAGTTGTGAATTAAGTTAGAGTGCGATAAAACAACACCTTTCGGAGTACCGGTCGAACCGGACGTGTATTGTAAAAACGCAACCGTATCGCTGTTGATTTTTGGCATCGTCCAACTATCTTCAAGTCCGTCATCAAGTTCGTCGGTTGCTTGCCACACAAGTTCTTTGAGGTTTGGTGCTTCATCAATTAACTCAACTACTCGTTTCAAAGTAACACCGTTGGTCAAAGCGACTTTCGCGTTTGCACTTTCAGAAACCGCCTGAATACGCAACATTGACCGATTCCGCCGCGGCGGATAGACCGGTACCGCAACCGTTCCGCCGTACAGACAACCAAAATAAGCGGCGATAAAATCAAGACCCGGCGGATAGAGCAACAAAACCCGCTGTCCGAACATCTTCCGTTCCTGCAACCACGCTCCAATCCGTCTAGCCCGCCGGTCGAGTTCGGTATAATTAATTGTTGCTTCGTCGTCAATACCGTTGAGCAAATAAACAAAAGCATCATCGTCCGGTTGCGCGTAACAACGATAACGCAACATATCAACCAAAGTCGGAGGACCAAATATATTGTTGTAAGGAGGATGTGAAGAAGTCATATAAGAGGGAAAACCAAACTCTAAACAAATAAAAAAAAGTGAAAAGCACCAACACAAAAAACAAAATTGATTATCCCACGTTCCAATAAAACAAACAAGTCCCGGGTGTGTAAAAAGTTTGTAGGTATTTTGGCAGGGTATTCTATTGACAATCCCACGGGGCATTGTCGCAAAAAGTGGGGTGGTTATACAAAACCTACAAATGTTTTACACACCCACAAGTCCCCCGTATAATATGTCACGGTTGAAAATTGTTGGGTTATTTTGCGCACAGAGGCACGGAGTTCACAGAGGGATTGTTTTTATTTTAGATTTTCGATTTGGGATTTTATGTATTAAAACAATAGGTCACCTCTAATAACTTGCCGGGATGTTTGACAATTGCTATAATGAAAGGCGTTTTTAATTTTATCAACGCCTATTTTTCATGATAATTACGATGCATCCGAACTTTATCTCCGCCGAAACTACGAGAGCCAACCCAATGGGCAAATGTACTCAATGACCCGATAGAACAATGCTGATGGAGCGTTAACGCAATTGATATGTTACTATGCCAACGAGATAAATATCCCTCTTTGTTTTATGGACACTTGCGCGATAAACTTTTATCCGTTGCACGATCTACAATAAAATTTGAGAAAGGGGTACCTGTGCCGTTGCAACATTGGGATAATTCCGATAAAATCGTCGTCCGTGCTGATGTTGGCAGGATTGTGAGAGCGTTGCAACTTTTTGATGTTGCGGACAAGATAGATTTTACGGACAGTAAATACGAATCATATCGCTGGGACGCAAGGTGTAAGGTTGGACGTAAGAAAGCACTTGACCATAAATGGGATTGGGATGCTTTTCATAAATTTACGGAGCAAGGAGTAGAACGTCAAACTTGGTGATTTTATGATGTTTTGTCAAATTCTCTTATTTGTAGTAGGAGAATTTCAGCAGGTTTGTTGATATAAATAACCTAAAATAGTTAAAGGTAAACGCTATGAAAAATTATTCTTTTTACGCTTGTTTTTTTGTGTCTTGTACCGTTTGTGTATCGACGGCTTTGTGCGATACGTATTCTCATGGGAATTATACGCAACCATTTCACAAGGTAATCCACCTGTGTCGGATGTACCGTGTTTCAAGGAAAATATCACAACCCAATTTGCTATCTCACTTGTTGAGAAGGTTGACAATCGCGAGGAAGATGCGTCAAAAAAAACGACATCACAAATCTATACGGTAACTGTTGGAGGAGAACAACTTACAATAAAAAAATTTGAAAAAGGCAGTTTTACGATTGCAAATGATAAATTGTCAGCAACGAGAAATAATGGCATGTTCATGACTGCGGTTACCCCAATAGTTTTAGCTAAAGTACCCGGTGACAAAACTGTGATTCTTTCTGTATCAATCACTATGAAAGATGGTACCACTTTATCTACATCAGAAACAATAACTTTTACAGTACCGGATTTCTACTTTGCCGTTTTTGTGCTTGACGGTAAACC
>JAITST010000208.1 GCA_031287585.1 Planctomycetaceae bacterium
CAGCGTCTCGGCGGCATGGCAGATTTTGCGTCAGGATCAGGAACGGCGAAGCGAGTGGCCTACCGACTTAGGTCCCGTATTCCTCCAAGAAATCCGCACGAAAAAATCCGGTGACGAAATCTCCGACAGATGCCGCGAAATTTACCGCGAGTTCATTGACCGGTCACTACCCGCGATGATAGAGGAAGTCAGACCGCGGCGTGTCGTTTACAAGGACAAAGACGGTAAATGGCTTCCGTTACCAACACAAGGCAGCGGCGGTTCAGGCGGTGGTCTGGCAGGGTTAAACTCTGGCGGCAGCGGCAGTCCAACATTCGGCAGCGGTAGTTCGGGCAGTGCCATAGGCGGCGGAATGGGTGATTCGTCAATGCCCGGCGGTAACGAAATCGAAACAAAAATCGAAGGTATTCTCGACTGGCCTGCACCGGAAATCAACCGCATTAAAGGATACTGGAGCAACTCCACACCAAGTTCCGGCGAAATCTGGTACACGCAGGAAGACCTTTGGGTTTACAGTGCGTTGATAGCAGTTGTCAAACGAGTCAACTCAACCGCGACAGGTCCGCACAACGCAATCATCAAACGTATTGAAAACCTATGGATTGGGCAACAAGCGTCCTCACCGCTCAGTGAGAGGTCGAAAGCAACGCTTTCGTCGGTGCTCGGCTCGTCCGGTGGAATGGGCGATTCGATGAGTAGTTCATCAAGTTCCAGTAGTAGTGACTCGATGATGAGTAGCAGCAGTAGCAGCGATTCGATGGGCGGTGCTTCGGTGGTGGCGACGGCAGCCGATAGCGAAAAATCCGCAATTGACAAAATTAAAAATCTTCGTTACGTTGGTAAGGAATACGAACCGCTCAAAGCAACTGATCCGGCACCTTACGTTGAATTTAATCGTATGCCGGTTTGTTTGCGTCTCATTGTTGACCAGAACAAAATACCGGAATTGTTGGTGGAGTTCGCAAACTGCCCGATGCCGATGGACATACTTTGGGTTCGTTTTAATCCGCCAATGGCACGTTCGCTGGACTTCGGCGCACATTTCAAACCGTCGCTAGGCGAGGGAGCAATTACCGGTACTGGCAGCGGCGACTCAGGAATGGGCGACGGCGGTATGGGTAGTTCGTCGGGAAGCAGTAGCAGCGGATTCGGTAGTTCGTCGGGAAGTAGCCGCAGTAGCAGTAGTGGGTTCGGCAGTTCGTCGAGTGGTTCGAGTTCAAACTCTAGCGATTCAGGTAATGATAAGTACGAGTTGGGCGGCTCAATGAGTATGTATGGACCGGAAAGTATTCCGATTGAAATTTACGGAGTCATCAACATATTCAACTCGCCGCAAAGCACGCCTGAACTACAGATAGAAAAAACAGGAGACGAAGCGACAGCAGAACCAGCGGCACCAGCAGAACCTGTGGAATAACACGTACCGTTGGCTTCAGCCGACGTGATTTACGGTTCAGAAGATTACATAAATTATTTTAACCCCTTTTTTATTTTCATATCGGAGAAAACATCATGGCTAAAGCCAAATCAACCAAGAAATCAAAATCGTCGTTTAACATCAAAGAATTCATTGTCCAACACTGCGAGAAAGTCATCTTTGGAATTTCGATTCCAATTGCGTTGTACTTCGCGTCGCAAGGTTTGAACTACGAAACGCTCAAATGGAAACCGCAAGAACTCGTCGAGGTTTCCAACGCCGCGAAACGTACCATCGACTCAAACGACCGAACAGCGTTTGACGAAGGCGTGGTTGTTTTTCGTTTCGACGACTACGCAAACTCAATCAAATCGGAAGTCAAACGCGATTACTACCGAACGACAACAATCTGGGATGCGTCGATTTATCCTGAACTGAATCCGCGTACCAAGCCGGAAGTGTTGCCGGTTTACAAGTTGCGTGCAAGTACCGGAATCGGCGCGATACAAATTCGCTCTGCGACAACGCCCGGTGCGCTGGGTAATCGTCCCGCAACCGGAGGCGGTTTCCCAATGACAACCGATACAATGTCCGGCAGCACAGGTACTGCCGCGACAGCGAAAGACCCGAAACGTTGGGTAGTTCTGACCGGACTAATTCCAATCCGTGAACAATTTGACCGTTATCTCAGTATATTCCCGTCCGCAAAATTCCACGACCCGTTCCGCGATACACCGATGTACGTCAAGTATGACGTAGAACGGTGCGAAGTTACGGCGACAGGAACAACGGCATGGAAGAAACTTGAAGTTGGAAGACGTTTCAAAGAGGAAGTCGTAAACAAGTGGGCAGGCAGAGCACCGGAGATAGTTGACCAAACGTACATACCGCCGACAATGTTGCTCCCGATGGTTTACCCGCTGCCGCCAGTCGCAAACAAAACGTATGGTAACGAGGTAACGCAACCGACAATTCCGTTGCTCTCCGATGTAATCAAAGAAGACCAGTCGATATTGCAGAAGCGAATGGAAGAATACCAAAAGAAACAATTGGAGTACGATCCGTCAATTGAGGAAGGGTTCAATCCGTTCGGCACTGGTACCGCCGCCAATCGTCGAAATGCTAATGGTTCGATGCCATCAGATTCTATGAGCGGTACTGGTATTAACGGGATGTTTGGGACAGAAGATAGTCCCGAAAATTCAATTACGGTTACAGATTATCTGTACAGATTTTTCGACTTCGATGTTGAACAAGGTAAGACGTATCGTTATCGTGTTACACTTTACCTGATGAATCCGAACTACTTACTCGACGCGGCAAATCTTGACGACCCGAAAATCGCGGAAGAACGGTTTTTGGTAACGCAAGCGAGTGAAGAATCGAACGCGATAACAGTCGGAGCAGATGCTCGCGTGCTGACTGCGGGAGTAAACGCGCCGGCTTTGCGGCGTGCATGGGATGAACCAACGGCATCGTTGATGTTGGTTGATTTCGATATGACAACTGGCGGCGAGTGGTACATTGAAGAAGAGCGGGTATATCGCGGAATGGTAGCAAACTATCCGAACTCGCAAGCTTTGTCAAGCTACATAAAACAAGCGGTGTCAACAACGGATTCGTCAATGGGCGGTTCGTCGGCAAGTGATTCTTCGTCACGTAGTACATCATCGAAAACACCTACGAAGAAACCGGCAAAGGACGAAAACCGCGACAAGTCAAAACGTAATGTTGAGAGTGACGTTTGCATAGTTGATATGTCAGGCGGGATAGCATTTCCGGCGGTAAGAGGTGCGCCGGAATTACGTTCACCGGGTAAAATCCTGATGATGGAAGCAAACGGAATGTTGGTAATAAAATCACCAACAGAAGATGCCTTGCAGGTAGAACTATACAAAAAACCAACCGCCACAACTGGCAGTGACTACGGAATGTTAGGCGGAAGTAGCGGGTCAATGAATTAGGGAAAAATCGGAGGTTATACGCCTCACCTCTTGCACTCCGCAAAAACATTGCTAGAATTATTGGTAACTCGCTCGTGTCGGGCGGGATACTTAACAACTTATCAGAAAGGTTCAATTCAATGACAACGTTACGTCACTTCGCCGCTCTGTCGGCTATTGCGGTGTTTTACGCCGCTTCGATGCTTTACGCCGAGACCGTTAATCTTCACGTCCGTTCGCGCGACCCCGAAACCGGCGGCGCGAAAACTGTTGTTGAAGAATGGAATCCGCAAGAGACAGCAATAATTGTTTGTGATATGTGGGATAAACATTGGTGTAAGGCGGCAACGTCGCGTGTCGGCGAAATGGCACCGGCGATGAACAAAGTTTTGAAGATTGCGCGAGAGAAGGGAGTTTTGATTATTCACGCGCCGAGCGAAACGCTTGAGTATTACAAAGATAATCCAGCATTCAAACGCGGCTTGGATATTGAACCGTCTCCCGAAATTGCGAAGTTCGGCGGGAAATGGTGTAACGATCCGTTGCCGCTTGAAAAAGGAAAAAAGCAACCTATCGACGACAAAGACGGCGGCTGTGATTGTGAACCGAAATGCCGCGGCGGAAAAGCGTGGAGCAGCCAAATCGCGGTGTTGGAAATTGACCCCGACAAAGATTTGATTTCCGACAATGGTACCGTGATTGGTTCGTATATGAAGCAGCGAGGTATCAAGAACGTTATTCTGATGGGTGTTCATCTTAATATGTGTGTACGCGGGCGTTCTTTCGGAATGCGGCGAAATGTGATGTTTGGTAACAATACGGTTTTGATGCGCGATATGACGGATACGATGTACAACTCACGCAGTTTCCCGCACGTCTCGCATTTTGAGGGGACAGAATTGATGATACAATACACAGAAAAATACATCTGCCCATCAATAACATCAACCGATTTCACCGGTGAGCCGCGATTCAATTTCAAGGGTAACGAAGGAAATGTCGTGACAGGCGAGAATAAACGATAATTTTTTTACTGATACCGTTGTACATACGGTCAACGGTGTTTTGCACACTTACAATTAGAAAAGAACCACCAATGTCAACTGAAATCGCTTCTGACATTCCCGAAACTACTGTCACAGACCAGGCGAAGTCGAAGAAACGTTGGCGAAAACTGAAGTATTGTTTTCTTGCCGCCCTCGTTGCCGCAGTACCGTTTTGGTGGTTTTGTCTCCACACTACACCGCTCGAATTTTCAACGGAAACAACATAAGGGCACCTCTAATAACTTGCTTCAATTTTACTCCTTGCTATAATGAAAGTAGTTTTTAGTTTTATCAACGCCTATTTTTCATGATAATTACGATGCAACCGAACTTTATCGCCGCCGAAACCAATACCGACAAACTTTACCAACTCAACAGTTTTCTTAAACGTCTCGCCGCTGGTGTCGATTGGGAGGAGTTTCGTCCTCTTCTTTCCGTCCTCCGCAAGCCGCAGCCCAACGGAGGACGACCGAATTCTTTATCCGCGACCGCAAAACGTTTCAGGACTTTCTCGGCATCACGGTCTATCACACGATTCCCGATGCGAAGACCATTTGGCTCTTTGCCGAACAAATGAAGAACGCTCATCTCGACGAAGCACTTTTCGATAAGTTCCTCGAAATGCTTGAATCGAAAGGCATCAAACCGAAATGTGTGAAAAAATTCCCCCCTATTGCGTTTTTTTTTGATAGAATTTAGTGTTATTAGAGGTGCCCTGAAGTAACACGGGCAATTCAGGGATACGAAGAAACATGGCGGTCAATTTCCAATCAAGGAATAAGTGTTATCTATGACGAAGAATGTTTTTATCCGTCCTTTCAAAAAAATGCTGTATCTCGCTTACAGAACATAGTAAAAGGTTCACAATGGATTCGTTCAAAAGATGGAGACCGTCTCTTGGGCAACGTCGGATTGTAATTGTCCTGATGGACAAATTTCTGTTATGACGGGGGAGGGGGGCACGTGTGTATGCGCTAGCGACGAATAGATTTTTGGCTGACACGAGTTAGAATATGGTTTGGCTATGAAAATTATCAAACAAATATTTTTGTTGGCATCATTTGTTTTGTGTGCTGGTGTTTTGATGTTTGGCTTTTTCCGTTGCGGAACTGTAATTTATTTGAAACTCCAAAGCCCATCACTTGTTCGTAATGGTATAACATACGATTTTGGTACGGTCAGTGTCGGTGACAACTGCACCAATGAATTTGAGATACGCAACACTGGCGGCGGCGACCTTGTTATTCACAAAGTTGTTGCTAGTTGCGGTGCTTGCGTTGAAATTACGGATTACACGAAAACCCCGATTCCATCTGGTTATTGCGTTTTTTTTGCTGTTCGTTCAGTAAATGGAAATCTACAAAAATTACCCCCCTTTGTCGTAATTATGATGGGGGCGATGTTGAATACTTTTCAAAATAAGTTATAATCTGCCAATCTCCGTAGAGACGCAACGTCTATGTGTCTCTACAAATCATTATCCAACTACCAAACTACAAAAATGATTGAAGCCCTAACCAAAAACGTACCGCACTGGGAGTATCCGCAATACAAACGCGGTGATACTGTTGCCCTTTTCACTACTTGCTTTATTGACCAATTTTTTCCGTCGGCTGCACGTGCTGTGGTGCAGTTATTGGAAGAGCAGAATGTACCGGTTGAGTTTCCGCCGGAGCAGACGTGCTGTGGGCAACCGGCGTTGAATAGCGGTTATCGTGACGACGCGATTAGTGTGATGAACCAGTTTGGACGTGTGTTTGAGAAATATCGTTGGGTCGTTACGCCGTCCGCGTCGTGTGCCGCGATGTGCCGTATATTTTTTCAAGACCTCGCACCGGAGTCTGCGGCAGCGAAAGTTGGTTTGCGAGTTTACGAGATAACAGAATTTTTAGTAAACGTGCTTGGCATTACGGACACAGGTGCGGCGTTTCCGCACAAGGTAGCGATGCACATCGGTTGTCACGGGCGGCGCGAGTTGGGAATTGCAGAACCTGCGATGAAGTTGTTACACAGTATTCGCGGCTTGGATTATCACGAAATACCGAATATAGAAGAGTGCTGCGGATTCGGCGGAACGTTTTCTGTGAAAATGGCGGGAACGTCGCTGGCAATGGGACGGAAGAAGGTAGCAAACATACGCGCGGCAGGTGCGGATGTGGTAGCGACGACAGACCTGAGTTGCGCAATGCACTTCGGCGGAATAATGCGGCTAGACCCAACGATGAAGTCAATACCGGTTATGCACCTCGCGGAAATTTTGGTGAATCGCTAGCGGGCGGTGGACAGATTGCGTAAATTAGGAGAACAAAAACTATAGGGGGGATTGTATTAATTGCGTATTGTCGTGATAATGTTTCGTACCGTTGGTTTGCGGTGAGTTTTATTGTTTGGTTTTAATTACACTTTTACATATTGTTTACGGCTATGGGAACAGTTCTTATTGATAAACTTTTGGAAACCGTGGTTGTTCGCGGGGCTAGCGACTTGCACATTGCTGTTGGGCAACCGCCTGTTTTGCGATTGCATGGTCGGCTTGTTAAGTTGGAAACCAAAGTGCTTGAGCCGGAGGATACTGTTTCTTTGATGAAAAGTATCACGCCTGAACGTTGTCAGCAGGAATTGCAACAGTCCGGTAGTTCTGACTTTGGATTTGCGTTCGGCGAAAAGGCGCGTTTCCGTGTTTCGATTTTTAAGCAGCGTGGTAATACCGGTATGGTGCTTCGACAAATTCCTACCCAGTTGCTCAGTATGGATCAACTGAATACGCCGCCGGTGATGAAGGAATTGATTATGCGTCCGCGCGGTTTGGTGCTTGTTACCGGTCCGACTGGTTCGGGCAAGTCAACGACGCTCGCGGCGTGTATCGATTACCTCAACGATAACGTTGACCATCACATCATAACCATCGAAGACCCTATCGAATTTTATCATTATCATAAGAAGTCAACGGTGAATCAGCGTGAAGTTGGTGTTGACGTGCCGTCGTTTGCGGAAGCGATTCGACGAGCGTTGCGTCAAGACCCTGACGTGATTCTCGTCGGTGAAATGCGAGACTTGGAAACTATCGAAGCCGCTATCACCGCGGCGGAAACTGGTCATATCGTCTTCGGTACGTTGCACACGTCCAGTGCAGCCGGTACTATCAACCGTATCATTGACGTTTTTCCGACGAACCAGCAAGACCAGATTCGTACTCAATTGTCAACGTCAATCATTGGGATTCTCGCTCAACAACTTTTGCCGCGAATTACGGGCGGACGAGTTGCGGCATACGAGATGCTCGTCGTGACACCCGGTATCGGTAACTTGATTCGTGAAAATAAGACGTTCCGTATAACGTCGTCAATTCAAACCGGTCACAAACTTGGTATGCAGTTACTCGACGACCATTTGTTTAGGTTGTGGAAGGACAAGGTTGTGAACAAAGATGACGCGATAACAAAATCGAACATTCCCGATGCGTTGCTGGCAAAGATGGAACGGTGGGAGCGGGGAGAAGTGTCGCTAGACGAAGACGAAGGCGGCAAGGACGACGGTAAGGACAGTGGTCGTGATGAGCATGGTCGTAATGCAAAGATTAAATACACCTAAAAGTGGACGATTTATGATAACGTTTCGGAGTAAATTCGCGGCAATTTTCTAATGCGAGGAGGTACGCAAACGAACTTGTTGTCCACGTTAAGAAGGAAGAGGTATTGAATGTTTTATCGTTTTTCACTAATCGTTTTGGGATACGCTCTTTTTGCTACTTCCTTATTTGCGGGAGATTTGTCGCCTGAGTTACAGAAGAATGCGGATTATACCCTTCAAGGTTTCGATGATACGATAATGCGCATTAATAGCGGTATTTGCCGTATTAATGGTCAAAGTAAAGTTGGCAGCAAAACGTCTGATGATGAATTTGAAATCGCGTTTGATTTTGCCAACAATTATTATCGTTTTGACCGTAAGGGGCAATGTCATTCACTCAGAACACCTGAGTATTATTACGAATTTTGG
>JAITST010000222.1 GCA_031287585.1 Planctomycetaceae bacterium
CCGCCGACGAGTCGATTCGCGCGGCGAACTCACGAGCGGCGTTGTAATCGGTTGTTACGATTGCTTCGGTATGACTGTCGCTGTTTGCGTTGATGTGTTCAATCGCTTCGTCGAGTGAGTCAACAATTTTAACAGACATTATTGGTCCGTGAAACTCGGTACGAAAATCTTCCGCAGTCGCGGGCTTCATTTCCGCTACCAACTTGCACGCCGCCGTGTCGCCGCGTAACTCAATGTTTCGCTCGCGTAACGCTGCGGCAAGACGCGGTAACAACGTGTCCGCAACCGCTGAATGAACTACCAACGATTCCGCCGCGTTACAAACTCCCATCCGTTGACACTTGGAGTTTATCAGAACACGTTCGGCGATTTTGGGGGCAGCCGCTTTGTCGATGTAAACGTGACAGTTGCCCGCGAAATGTTTGATGACTGGCATTGCCGCCTCGTTTGTGACTCTGCGAATCAACGACTCGCCGCCGCGCGGGATAGTGACGTTGATGTACTGCGGCATTTTCAGAAATTCGCTCACGGCATCACGGTCGGTCGTGCGAACCAATTGCACGACACCGTCCGGCAGCCCAGCGTTTCCCGCCGCTTCTTCGAGTATGTCAGCAAACGCGATGTTCGAGTGTAACGCTTCCTTACCGCCGCGTAAGATGACCGCGTTTCCACTCTTAACACAAATCGCCGCCGCGTCGGACGTGACATTCGGACGCGATTCGTAGATGAAGAAAACCACGCCAAGCGGCACACGAACTTTCTGCACATCAATTCCGTTCGGGCGAACGTTTGAACTAATGACCTGCCCAATCGGGTCGGGAAACTGAATTATCTCGTCCAGCGCGGTAACTATTTCGCCGAGCCGTTTTGGGTTTAACAACAGACGGTCGATTTCGGCATCGGTCAAACCGTAGGAAGGAGCGGCATCAATGTCCTTTCGGTTTTCCCGCAAGAGAAAGTCACAACGTTCATTGATAAGTTTCGCGGCGTTACGTAACATTTGGTTTTTCTGTTTGCCGGAAACAGTGGTCATTCGCAAAGACGCGAGTTTCGCGTTACGGGCGAGAGTTGAACAGTAATCGGACAGGTTTTCGGTCATAATTTTACAAAATAAAAAAACTCCGCGTTGCCAGAATGTTGAATCAATGACATCGCGGAGTGAGACAATTGTTAAATATCCATACACAAAAAGGGTGGTAGATGGGACTCGAACCCACGACTTCCGGAACCACAATCCGGCGCTCTAACCAACTGAGCTACAACCACCAGAAAAAACATAAGTAACCATTTTAACCGATAATTAACATTTTACAAGCGGGCGGGGTGGAAAAATTTTTCGATGGGTGTGTAAAAAAATGAGGAATTTTATTTAATTGACCACGAAGACAAGAAAGCACGAAGAATACAGTTATTTTAGATTTTGTTTTAATACGCCAAATCCCAAATCTAAAATCTAAATTCTAAATTCTAAAATAAAAACAATCCCTCTGTATCCCCAGTGCCTCCGTGCGCAACACCATTTATTTCTCATTTCCTTTACAGTGTTGTGGTGTATCTGTAAACAAACTCAATTTAGATAAGGAAATCTCTAAAAACTCTTTTTTAACGCGGATGACGCAAAGAATCGCGGAGGGTATTTTTTTGTAACATATTCTATTATAAATCAGGGAGTGTTCACTTAAAGATAGTTTTTCTCGAAATCTATATGTTGGTTCAACCACTAAACCAACGATGAAAAAATTCTAACACAACCTACAAACAAAATCAAGTTCCCCATCTGCAACACAGGACAACAAGATTGAAGAACATAAACATTGTATCTTATTTAGCCCCCATTCCGCGTCCAGTTTTTGCAGGTCACCGCTATGAATATACAAAACCTCGTGAACGCCAGGAAATTTTGAAACGCATCATCCCCATATCTATTGCTTCTTTTCTCCGCATCTGTTAAAATGCAACCTTTAATCTTTTATAATCCCACCTTAACCATTTTTCAGAAATGCACGTGAAAGTATTGTATAACGCTATATACGTTTCTATCACTGTTATCACTATTTGCTACTTGCTTGCATTAGCGAATGCCCTCGCGCTTCGTTGTGACACTTTTTTTATTCAGGTTTTATCAGGGTTTGCGCTTTCGTATTGGATTGTTTGTTTTGTTGCGCTTGTTTCGCGTTTTATTCCAGTGCGCACCAAATTTATTATCATCCATATTATTCCACTTCTTACTATCGAATGTATTTGTCTTTACATTGGTGAACCGCGATTGCGGGCACTCCTGATAGGTTTGATTATCATTGGAAGTATTACCCGCGACTACGTTATATTCTTCACTATTGTCGGACTTTGTGATAGTACAATTCTTTATAATCTTATGTTTACGTCTATCAATACGATGAACGGATTTTATGGTGTAAATGTTTACAGTATTCTCATTTTCCAAATCGACATAACCTTCATCTTCCTCATAATGCGTCGGTCAATTACCGCGATTAACCAATACGAACAAGCGGTAGCCAACGCCAACTACGCGAATCAATCGAAGGATTTGTTTCTCGCGAACATTAGTCACGAAATCCGCACACCGATGAATACGCTTTACAACTACACTGGTTTTATCTCAAAACTAGACCTTACCGCCGAAGCACGTCAGTATCTTCAAGTGATTCGTGTCGCGTCAAACCAATTACTCACGCTCATAAACGATATTCTCGACTTCTCGAAAATCAATGCTGGTATGATGGATATTGCCCCAGCTCCGTATGAAATTTCATCACTAATCAATAATCTTACCAGTGCCGCTATCGGACGTATCAGTAACAGACCAATCCGTTTCCTAATAGAAGTTGACCAGAAGTTGCCTTCGATTATGATTGGTGATGTAACTCGCATTATGCAAATTATGTCCAACTTGCTCGTCAACGCAATAAAGTTCACAGACACAGGGTACGTTAAGTTGTCAATCTGGTGTAAACATAGCAACGGTAACGCTTTGTTATACGTTTCAGTTCAGGATTCAGGCAGCGGAATCGGCGATGCGGACAGAGAAAAACTATTCCGCTCGTTTCAACAATTAAACATGCAGCAACGTCAGGGACTTGAAGGAACTGGTCTTGGGCTTGCCATCTCACGCAAGTTGATTGAAATGATGGACGGCGCGATAATGGTCGAATCGAAAAAAGGAATTGGTTCAACATTCACGTTTATGGTTCGGCAACGTTTGCCGGAAAACTCACAGCCGATTGTCGATGTCGATATACCAATGAGAACGAAAGTTGTGATATGGGAAAAGAACACTCTTGAGATTAGGTCGTGGAAAAATAGTCTGGATGCGTTGGAGGTTAGTTATCTGTTCGTGTCAGATGTCGAAGTATTCAAAAAATTGCTCGAAACCGAAATCGACACGCATTTTTTCATTGACTCACAGATGTTCAAACATTTCGGGTCACAGTTTGTATCAATCAACAAGTCGTTGACTGTTGTAACAGAGTTTTACGAAACGCTCGACTTGCGTGACCAGTTCAATGTCATGAGACGTCCTGTTTTTGTGCTGCCGATTGTCGCCGCACTTACTGGTTCACAGACATCGGATATGTCAATGTTTCACGAGGAAACGTATGAACAGTTTACGATGTCGAGTGTCAAGATTTTGGTTGTTGACGATTACTCTCCAAACCTCGACGTGATGACCAAGTTGCTTGAACCGTATTCGTGTACAGTTGTCAAGGCGAACGGAGGAAATGAGGCGATAGATATTGTGAAGAATGAACCGTTTGACATAATTTTTATGGACCACCAAATGCCGTTACTCAACGGTACTGAGACCACGAGAATTATACGTAAGTTGTCTCCGGCTGAATTGAGGAATTTCAGGCAGACTGGTTTTACAGGTGTTGCAATTGCGACGGATTACTTTGAAAAGTTGCCGATTATCGCGACGACGGCGAACGCAATTGCTGGTATGAAAGAAAAATATCTCGCGGATGGTTTTACCGATTACATCTCGAAACCTATCAATCCGGCGCGTTTGAACGAGTTGTTGCAGCGGTGGATTGATAAGGACAGTCGTAGTGCGCCGGATGAATCGCGTCCGAAACCAACGGAAACGCAAGTAGTTCGCGACGTTATGCGGTTAAAGTTGCCATACTTGAACGTGCGGGTTGGGTTGTCGTTTACCAATAACGATATGGACGGTTACATCGAAATGTTACGGATGTTCAAAGACCGTGCGAAGTCGGATGCTCAACTGTTATTGAAGAAAATGGAAATACTCGCGTGGGACGACATAAAGTTCAGTGCTCATTCGATTAAGGGGATTTCGCGGGGAATCGGAGCGGACAAACTCTCGTCAATTGCGGAAGCGATTGAACAAGCAAGTAAGAACAAAGCCGAGATGGTATTGCATGATAACGCGGACAATTTCGTCGACACAATGAACGCAACGTTAGACAACATTAAGTCAGTGCTGGATTTTGTAGAAACAACGCAAAAGTTTTCGGAATACTCCGAAATACAAAGCAACACAACATCACTAAATCAGGATGAACTGATAACAATGTTGAACAAACTAGATGAGATATTGGGGAACTACGATTACACGGAATCAATAAACATAATAGAAGCAATCCCGTTATCGTCCATTGATTTCAGAATTACAGAACAGATAGCGGCAGCACTGACAGAAGTAAAACGTTTCGATTACGAAAAAGCACAACAAAATATAAAAGAAGCAATAAGGTTAGCAGGTACAATACACTAACAAATTGGGCAGTGTTGCCATACAGATAGCAAGTATTATACTATCGTTTACGACGTTATCCTATACCCCTTTACGGAGGTTGTCAAGCCCAATGGATTGCAAGCACTGTCATACTGTCATTCGACAAATTTTTACAAGAGCGGTTTCACTCGCGGCAAACAACGCTACAAATGCAAGGACTGCG
>JAITST010000349.1 GCA_031287585.1 Planctomycetaceae bacterium
GTACCTACCCCGTGCTGTCGCACGGGGGCTATGTTAATAAACACTGGCATGTTTAACCCCTACGGGGTAAGGATTTGCGTTGTTTCTTGACGACAAGCATCACCCGATACGCTTTTGATATTCCACAATCAACATTTCGGTTTACTATTACATCGCGACACAAACAATTTTCAATCGTGTTCAGACGGAAAAAATTTGGACGAGTTATTCTCTGATGGATACTATCGTTACCCTCTCAACTTCCGAACCAACTCCGCAACTGTTCCCTTCGCCGTCTTCGGTTCGTCTTCTACCAACCGCTGGAACGCGCTTCCTACTACAACTCCATCCGCGATGTTCGCTACGTTTTTTACATCTTCCGGTGTCGAGATACCGAAGCCGACGCATAGCGGTATCTCCGTTATCATTTTCATTTCTGTTATCTCTTGTTGCAGCGCATTCCAGTTTATGCTGTTACCACCGCTGCCCGTTACTCCGTGACGTGAGACAACATAGACGAAACCGTCCGCGTTTTTCAGTATTTCTTCACGGCGTTTCGGGGCGGTGGTTGGTGATACCAGACGGATAAAGTGGAAACTGCCCTGCTTTACGTGCCGCGTAATTTCGTCTGAACATTCGCCCGGCAAATCCACAACCAACACACCGTCCGCACCCGCGTCACTTGCCGTTTTGACAAACCGATCCGTACCCATCGCGAAAATCGGGTTGTAATACGAGAATATGATAATCGGCAGTTGCGGGTGTTTTTGCCGCAACGACTGAACGTAACTGATACCCTTTTCAAGGTTCATACCTGCCTTAATCGCGCGGCTTGACGCACGTTGGATAACGGGACCGTCGGCGGTCGGGTCGGAAAACGGAATCCCTATTTCGAGGATATCCAGTCCAGCCGAACACGCCGCGTCAATGATGTCTAACGAACCGACAAAATCGGGGTCGCCGGCAGTCAGGTAGCCGACAAGTGCGGGACGTTTCGCGGCTCGCGTTCTTTCAAATGTTTTTTGTAGTCGAGGCATGATAATGAGATATAATAAATTGGTATTGCATAGATTGACAGCGTTACGTTATAATCTATAACGGACACCAAGTATAGACGTATCGCGTAAATCAATCAAGAGGGGGAACGTTTTTGCCGCCTGCCGCGACCGCCGTTCGCAACTCAACCTTATCATCACACACCAATGCCGCGCAATCATTCATTAACATACTACCTGCTGCTAACCATAGTAGTTTTCAATTTCGTTACCATCTCTTTCGCGGTTGACGATTTTGATACAGAATTGGAACGGTTGGCGGCTTGGTGTGACGGGCTTGGTCTGACCGATGAGGCGGCTGTTACCCGCAATGCTATCTTACCGCATACCGACGATGAGTTGTTCATACCGATTTTTCAAGTCAAAGTTCAACGTGAGAACAACAACGGCTTTGAAAACGAAGATGACATTCCGTTGCCCGAAACTGTTGACAAATCAACTGATAACACGGACAACAAAACTATTTGGCAAAATCGTCTCGCGAACTTGCGTTACCAGTACGGTAAAAAATTATTCGCGGACGCGGTTCAACTTGCGGAATCGGGCAAAGGCGGTGACGCGGTTGAACGACTGATAACGGTGTTGCGAGTTGACCCCGACAATGCCGTTGCCCGAACGTTTTTCGGTTACACGCGTCACGATGGTTGTTGGCGAACGGCGTGGGAAGTCGAACGTATGACAAGCGGGTTCGTTGAACATCCGCGTTTCGGTTGGATAAAAAAAGAACACGTAGAACGTTATGAAAAAGGGCAGCGTCTTTGGAAAATTGCGCCGCAATCAACAAACAAAACGCAACCTTCACCGCCTGCCGAAACGTGGATAACCGCAGACGAAGAATCGGAACGCCGGCACGACATACGCAACGGCTGGGACATTGCGAGTGAACATTTTATTTTGCGGACAAGTTGCGGACTTGAAGAAGGCGTAAAAATGTCGCGCCGTCTCGAAGATTTTTATCGTTGCTGGAGTTTAATGTTTTACCGGGTTTACAAAAACGATTCCCAGTTGTCACGCGAGATAAAAGCGGCAATAACTGGCAAACAACCGCCCGCAAAACGTACACGTCATTCGGTCTATGTTTACCGTGATAAAGCGGAGTACATCGCCAATCTCCGCGAAATCGAACCGCAGGTAGAAGCGACGCTTGGATTCTACTATCCCGAACGAAAGCGGTCGTACTTCTTCCAACCGGACGCGGCAACGACAGACGAGTACGAATATCGCCATATCGTCAACACATTGCTCCACGAAGCGACGCACCAACTATTTCAGGAAACGCTCGGCAGTCGCGTAATGCCCGGTCAGAAAAATAATTTTTGGCTCTTTGAAGGTGTAGCGACATATATGGAATCGTTCAAACGCGACGGTGATTACTACGTACTAGGCGGATTCGACTGCGACTGGATGCTCGCGGCGCGTTATCGGTTTAACAAAAGCAAGTTCTACCTGCCCTTTGAACAAATAACAAAGATGGGACAAGACGGGTTTCAGGACTTCGGAATCACATCGAAAACCGGATTTGAACCGAGCGAAAAATTGCGAATGTTATACTCGCAATCATCGGGCATAACGCACTTCTTAATGCATACAGAAAACGGACGATTCCGCGAACCAACAATCCAACTACTACGCCGCTTGTATCACGGTGAAGAACAACCAGATTCGTTATCAAAACTAACAGGTGTGACTTACAAAGAGTTAGACGCAAAGTACAAAAAATACATCACACGACCATAAAACCACGAAGAATTTTAGATTTTAGATTTATGATTTTAGATTTTAATGTATGCACGTTGTTGTGGGTGTGAATACTTGTCACGATTGAAAATTGTAGGGACGTTGTATGTAACGTTTCTACATCCTTGCCCCGTAGGGGCTAAACATGGATAACCCCGTGCGGCAGCACGGGGCAGGTTTCCCGCCTTAATGGTAAAAAAACAATTATGAAACCAAACCAACTAACAACATTCGCTATCGCGGCGTTACTAATCGCCGTAGCGGTACTGACCGTTACCGCGTGGCAAACGCTGCGTCACCCGATTAGTGAGAGTAGTAACTACCGTCTCGACGCATCAAAGATAATCGTGCCGGAACAACCGCGTTGGGTATCTGACAACATCGTTGAGGAGTCGTTACAAAATGCCGGTCTCGACCACGACGGTTCGATTCTCGACCGCCGAATGCCGGAACGTCTCGCAACAGCATTGTTGGCGCACCCTTGGGTAGCGGAGGTACAAAGTGTACGGCTGGTATATCCAAACGGTGCGGAAGTCAAGTTGACATACCGCGAGCCGGCGGCGATGGTCGAATTGAACGGCGGATTATTACCGGTTGACAAAAACGGTGTTTTGCTCAGAACTGACTACTTCCGAAGCATAGCACCAGAAGCCGCAAATAAGTTTCCAAGAATAACAGGGACAATAAATCCGCCGCTGGGAACGGTAGGAACATCGTGGGGTGACGAAAAAGTCGAAGCCGCAGCATACGTAGCGGGAGTGTTACAAAACCTGCCGCCCGAATCCGGTTTACAATCAATCTTAACAGAAAACGAAACAATAACACTACAAACCAAATCCGGTAAAAACTTAATATGGGGTAAGGTAAAACCTTCAAAAGAACCAACACCAGAGGATATAACCAAAAGAGAAAAACTGGAACAAATAATAAAACTATACAATAATCTGGATAATGTTCCGCAAACACAACTGAATGATTTGTTAAGACAGTAAACACTATGAAATCCCAAGAAATTCTCGCGACCAATCACGAGCAATATCGTAGTCAAACTCCGCACGTCCGCAAAGCCGACGGCGTTTACTACACACCTAAGTCGATAGTGGAATCCGTAGTTCAAAATTCCGTCGGTAAACTAATAGCGGACAAAACCGTACCCGAAGTTGCAAAAATAAAAATTGTTGACCCCGCCTGCGGTTGCGGTAATTTTCTTGTAGCCGTTTACCAATATCTGCTGGACTGGCACACCAAGCAAAAAGCGTCAACACTAACTCTAAAAGAAAAACAATCCATCTTAAAAAACAACATCTTCGGAGTTGACATTGATTCCGGTGCGGTAGAAATAACAAAACAAAGTTTGAGTACCCTGTGCAGCGGAAACGGCTCGACACACCAGCATCATACAAACATCAAAGTAGGTAACAGTCTAATCGATACCGATTTCAATACTGACACGAACACATTCGATTGGGAAACAACATTCCCCGCCGCAATCCGAAACGGCGGATTCGACATAGTAATCGGTAATCCGCCGTGGGGACAGAAAGCGGTAAAGTTCACCAAAGAAGAACGCGCGTACTTCGCAAAAAAATATCCGGCATCGTCAGTTGGTAACTGGGACTTATTCCGTTTCTTCGTAGAAAAATCTATCACGATACTAAAACCCAACGGCATCCTAGCACAAGTTCTACCGGACATAATTCTGCTAAAAAACTACGAAACCACTCGCCGCCTGATTCTGGATAACACCGCAATCTCGCAAATCGACCACTGGGGAACACCGTTCAAAAATGTAAACATTGAAGTATGTTCGATAGTCGCGACAAAAAGAAACGGCAGTATTTCCGAACAACCAACCAATTCAACCGAAATCAAAATTCACAAAAAAGACAAAATCACTTTCCAAAACAAAGTAAACCAAAATATCTTCAACCAACTACGCGGAAAAAAGTTCAACATCCTGCTAACTGACACAAAATGGCAAATAATAAAAAAACTATCCGCCAACCCAACCTTTGGCGGCTACTTCGACATTCATGAAGGAATCCACACCGGCAACGTCCGTAACAAACTATTTGTTGACAGTAAACTAAACGAAAACTGTAAAAAGGTAATAATAGGCGGCGGCGAAGTCAAACGTAATGAACTAAATTGGAACGGCAAGTGGGTTCACTACACAAAAGAAATTCTAACCAGTGGCGATTACGCCGGATTAGGTAAACAAGAGTATTTCGAGCGGAAAAAAATAGTGATAAGAAGAACCGGTGACTATGTTCTGGCGTGTCTTGACGAAGACGGCTACTATTTCAGTAACAATGTATTCATCTGCCTGCCAAAAACGAACTCAATAGATATGAATTTTTATCTAACAATCCTAAACTCAAACCTGATAACATGGTACTACCAAACCATCCACCCGCAAGTAGGACAACTCTTCCCCGAAATAAAAATCAACGTTATAAAAGAATTACCAATCTGCAAACAACCAAACAAGTCCGATATAAAAACGCTAACAGACCAAGCAATCTATAAACTGTACGGGCTGACGAAAGAAGAAATTGATATTTGTGAGGACAACTTCAAGAACAGTAAGCCCGAACGGTAGTCATTAGTACCAGCATATCTTTTTTGCATTGTAACGGCAACGGTTAAAATTTGACCACCTATAACAGGCGGTAACAAAGCGGTACTCCGCGCAGTTACGCAGTGTTGATGTAGATAACGTATTAAGTTATGGCGTGTGCAACAAACGTAACTCCGTCGCCGGCAAAATCTAACTGTCCGGCTACGTCATCGCCTATACCGAACACGATTGAAAATTGTTTGTGTCGCGATGTAATAGTAACCCGAAATGTTGATTATTGAACATCAAAAACGTATCGGGGGATGCTTGTCGTCAAGGAACAACGCAAATCCTTACCCCTACGGGGTAAGGACTCTTTGTCAACATCTATTAAGTGGTAATGTAAGTAGCGCATCCGCCGCCTATTGCTCTGTCAAGAGCGTTTTATTCTTTTACGGTGACTAAAGAATACGGCACCTGTGATATTTTACTTCGCCATCACTATCGGTTTCCGTGTATCGGCTAGACGGTGCGCGGGTCCGTTTGGTTCGATTTGTGCGAAATACTCTTCCGGTTTCGTCGGTAACGTTTTTATGTTTTGCAGAGTTTGCTTCACAAACGACCGTACTCGTCCGCAATGACTGCCCGCCGTGTTCTTCAAATCAGAACCGAACAATACGCCCGCTACCTCACCGTCCTGATTGAGAATCGGACCGCCGCTGTCGCCAAGACGGGCATCAATTGAAAGTTCAATACAATCGAACTCCGCGCGTTTGCCGTTCTCAATTTCAGGTGCGAGAAAACGCAAACAGCGACCGCCCGCCATTCTGTACGTACCCGCTCCGTAACCAACAATCCAGAGCGGGTCACCGACACGGGGGACTTCTTTGGCAATCGAAAGTTTCGGTGTACTCAACGGCGTTTTCGATACTAACAAGACAGCGAGGTCCCAACGTTGGTCGGATGCGACAACGGCTCCGAATGAACTGAATCCGTTCGGAAAATGAACGTGAACCAGCCCGTTGCAGTTGTCTATAACGTGCCAGTTTGTGATGACAACCCCGTAATCACCATACTCGTCAACAAGTGTTCCCGAACCGAACTGTTGTCCTTGCGAGTCAAACGCAACAATGCGCGCAACGCTAGGATGGGGGCGTTCAACTTCTGCGAGCGGCTCCGACGAATGTAACGATGACGACGATGAAGCCAAGATGACGGGTAATACGGGTAATACGGGTTGTACGGCTGGTGCTGATTGTAATTGTTGCGAATGGGTAGCAGACGGAATAAGACGTACAAACTGGTGCGGCGTTGAATGTTGTGAGGGTGTTGACTGTTGTGAAGAGATTGATTGCTGAACAGATGTTGGCGGTAATGACGACTTTAACGATTGCAAGGATGGTATATGCTTTTTCGGTAATTGTTCATCAACAAAATCAGACGCAACAGCAGGACAAACAAATACGCCCAAAGCCGCCGCAAAACATAATAAACACAAACCGTACTTGGACACAACCGAAAAAAGTTTGAGGTATGAAGGATGCAAAAATAGGTGCCGCAAGTCGTGTTTCGGAAAGCCGAACTACACAACTAAAAAACTATTCTGCAAGCAAGAGTAACCGCTTCATTTAGAGAATCTTATGTAACCGAAAAAATTAGTATGCAACTATAATTCTGTCATTTTGACCTTGCGAGTAGATAACTGTACTTTCCTCAAAATCCAAAAAATCCCGCAGGGACAACACTTTATTAATATTAAGTATCAATCAGAGAATAACTCGTCCAGAATTTTTCTGTCTGAACACGATTGAAAATTGTTTGTGTCGCGATGTAATCGTAATCCAAAATGTTGATTATGGAACGTCAAACGTATCTGGTGACGCTTGTCGTAAAGAAACAACGCAAATCCTTACCCCGTAAGGGGTTAAATATGGATAACCCCGTGCGACAGCACGGGGTAGGTACACACAAAAACCGAACCCCGTAGGGGTTCAACAAGAACCGCCACTGACTACAACCACTTTGTTCAACCCCTTACGGGGTAAGGACTCTTTGTCAACATCTATTAAGTGGTAATGTAAGTAGCGCATCCGTCGCCTATTGCTATGTCAAGAATGTTTTATTGTTTTACGGTGACCAATTTAATAAGGTTATGTTTGTAAAAATAAGTTTTTTTCGCAGGTAGTCAGGGATAGAATACACAAAATAAAAACAATATCCTCCGTGTCCCCAGTGCCTCCGTGCGCAACACCAACAATTTTCAGCCGTGTTCGGTATAGTCGAACTTTTTCATCCCGAAAAAAAATCCAAAAATTTCTGAAAATTTTGGATTTTCGGTACTCCGCATATTGTAAAACTGGTAAATGGGGATTATAATTCCACCATTACGCTGTCTTTTGCGTTTTGCTTTTACCTGATTTGGTCGTTCATTATGGCTGGATTAGGAGGTTTGAGTAAAAACTTACGATTACGCGACTTTGAAATTATCAGAAACTTTAACGTTTGTGTTGATTTAGTTAAAACAATTAATCGTTTTTGTCCATTAAATTATGTTGCTCCCGAAAATAATAGTAGAGTTACGCCTGATTTCGACGATAGTAGCGAGAATGGTTCTCTGCGTTTTGACAAAACCGGTGGGTCATCGTTTGGCGTTTTATAGCGTCAGTTTACCGTTACTCAACAAAAAAAGACACGAAAAGGGAAGGGCTTTAATTATGAGAAATCTCCGTTTGCCGAAGATGCCGGCCAAAGCCGAAAATGACAATTTTGGTAAAATAGATAATTTAGGCAATTATGGGGGGGGGGGGCAACGCTGGTAGTTTAATCACGTCTTCACCGTTGTCAGATATTATTCTGACCGCTCTTCCCCGCCCTCTGCGAAAATTTTCAACGATCCGTACCGCTCTCGGTGCTATTGCTCTTACTGGTTGCCTTTGTGTAACCTCTCAAAATGCTTGGGCGGCTGATGGTGCCAACGGTACTGCTGGTTCGGCTGGCGCTGCCCAAAATACGACGATTACAACACAAGCCAACATCACTGCTGTTGCTGCTTGGGGTACGGTTGGAAACGCTGGAGGTGCGGCTGGCGCTGGTGATGACGGCAATCCGGGTACGGGCAGCGGTTTCGTTTCCGGTGGTGCTCTTGCAACGGTTGGCGGGGCAGGCGATAAGGGTGGAACCGGCGGCGCGGGCGGTGCAGGTGGAACTCTCTCTGTCAACGTTACTCCCAGTTTAGCAACAGACGTTCTTGATTTTTCCAGCACGATTTTCGGTGCTGACGGTGCCGCTGGACTCATTGGCGGAAACGCGGGCGATGGCGGAGGCGGCGGAAGCGGAGAGGGTTTTCAAATTGGTTCTTCGCCCTATCGAAATGGTGCCAACGGCGGCATTGGCGGTGTCGGCGGTAACGGAGGAATTGGCGGTGCGGCTGGTGAGGTTACATTTACGATATCAGACGGTATTGTTTCCTTTGTTTCGGGAACTCAATTCGGCGGAACTGGCGGAATCGGCGGTGCCGGTAGCGCGGGCGGTGCGGGCGGTGAAGGCGGATTTGGAGCCGATGGTCAAGCCGCAACGCAGTTCACTGCTCTCTACAACGGCGGTAACGGTGGCAATGGCGGTAATGGTGGAATTGGCGGCAACGGCGGAGCCGGAGGAAATGGCGCGAACGCAACTTTGACTCTTTCCGGCGGCACCACAACTTTCACAAACGCAATCTTTGGCGGTAGTGGCGGCAACGGTGGAAATGGCGGTGCCGCTGGCGCGGGAGGCGCGGGAGGTGATCGCGGCGAACAAGGGACTGGCAACAGTGCCGGTAACGCTGGAGCCGCTGGCTCAATCGGTCAAGCAGGCAATGGCGGAAACGGCGGGAACGCTGGTAATGGAACATTGACCGTCAATAGCGGTGGTGTTGTCAATTTTGCCGGTACAACTTATTTCGGCGGAACTGCCGGCACAGGCGGAACCGGTAGAGTGAATGGTATTGCTGGTGCGGGTCCGAGTAACTCATCTTTGACAGTCAGCAATGGCGGAACGGTTAATCTCGCGTCGGGAAGTGCGATCAACTTTCGAGGAACCGGCAATACGATGAGTGTTGCGAGCGGTGCGACTCTGCAATCCGATGGTGCCGCAAGCATTACCGGCTTGAACACGTTCACGTTCACCATCAACGGCGGTTCGACACTCGCCAATACCGGTACCGGCGCGTTGACAATCAATGCGAGTACGTTCATTACAGACGCGACTAATACGAATAAGATTACTCTCAATGCGGTCAGCGGCGGAGCGTTTCTTACAACGAGCGGCGGTTCATTGAATCTTGCAACGGGTAACCAGTCGGCATCTGCGTTTGACCTTTCCGGTTATCGTACAGGGACAACAGTAACCAAATCAAGTAACACGTACAGTCTGAATCTCGGCGGCGGTGCTATGAATCTCACTTGGGTTGGCGCGAGCGGAAATACTTGGGAGAACGGTGCTGGTAAGGGCGGCAGTAACTGGGAAGATTCGCTGGCGGCTAATCAAGATTTCTATAATACCGATACTGCAAACTTTAATGCGGCTAATAATGGTACCGTTAATATCTTTACAAGTGGTGTTGCGGCACATACAGTCAACATTAACAACGGTAGTACCTACACGTTTACTGGCGGCGTAATGACCGCAGGTACGTTGAATGTTGCCGGAGGCGCAACGTTGACTCTCAGTGATACAAACAACATTGGCGCAACGAATATCGCAGCGACAGGAACGGTAACAGCGAGTCAATCCGACTCGCTCGGAACCGGAACAGTTGCCAACGCAGGTACGTTGAATCTCAATGGTGCCGGTACTGTGAGCAATGTTCTTTCTGGTGCGGGAGATGTCAATGTCAATGATGATATTGTATTGACCGGAAACAGCACGGCGACGGGAACGTTGACCGTTGCGGCGGGCAAATCACTGACTATCGGAAGCGGGACGACCGGCAGTTACGCAGGTAATATCGCCAATGGCGGTACCAGTGTTACGTTCGACCGCAGTAATGATTTAACTTATGGCGGCGTTTTGAGTGGTACTGGAAATGTTATCCAAGCCGGTGCCGGGACATTGATGCTTTCCGGTACAAATACTTACACCGGTACAACGGCAGTCAACGCCGGAAAAGTTGTCGTGAACAATATCAGTGCATTGGGAACAGGTTCGGTATCGGTTGGCGCGAGCGGTGCAACATTGGATGTGAACGGGAACAGCGTAACCAATGCCATTACGCTCAACGGCGGCTCGCTCGTCAATGATAACACAACAACATCCGCAACGCTCGCGGGTGCAACGCTTGGTGCAAATTCCAAAGTTGGCGGCAGCGGCGACGTAACATTTAATACAGCGTTCACAGGTACGTATGCTCTGGAAAAAGTTGGAACAGGAACAACAACGTTGACTGCGGATAACACGGCGTTGACCGGTACAACGATAAGTGCGGGCAAACTGAGATTGACCGGCAGTGGTACTGCGGGAAATGTCACATTG
>JAITST010000355.1 GCA_031287585.1 Planctomycetaceae bacterium
TAACGAATGACAATCTTCCTAAAACGTCAAAGTTAACGTCCATTCAAGTTGCCTGAAGGGACGAGTTGGTATCAACTGGTGTACAAAACGCTGGGAGTGTACCAAATAAAAATGACTAATCGTGAATGCTAAAAATGAGTACATCAATGGAAGCCGAATGTGGGAAATCTGCAAGTCCGGTTTGAAGAGGGGCAAGGAATGCCTCGCCTACTCGACTGGTGAAAAAACTATTCGTGAACGGTTACGAATTATCTACCTCTACGTGAATTTTGTTTCGCTTTTGCTTCTCTCTTTATATCGCCTTTCGTTTTCACATCACCTTTTAGACGTTTTGTGGTCTGCTTTTTTCGCGGGGTGAATTTTTTCTTTTTGTTTGGTTTCGCTTCTGTTTTGTTTGAAACACCAATTACCGGTGACGATTTTATATGTTCTTCAATTATTTTTTCCATCGTTGACAGTTTATCGTTTTGGCAAATTTGTAGGATTACGCTTTCGTTTTCGCTGTCGGGAATCGGGTAGGCGGCTAGTTTTCTTAACGCTAGTTTCGCGAGTTTATTGTAGTGACGCGATTCGCCGCGTTCGTCCAACCAACTTGGTCCCTTTATCAGCAACATTCGGTCAAACGATTGCCAGTGCGGTGCGAACCAGTCCAGCAGTTTCGGCATTCTCGCTACCGCTCTTATCAGCAACGTTGTGTACTTGTTTACCTTCAACAGGTTTTCCGCCTTCGCGTTCCAGACAGAAACTTTTAACGAGAGTTTGTCAACTATTTCCGCTAGGACTAACGTTTTTTTGCCGGTTGAGTCACACAGTTCGACATTCAGGTCTGGACGAATAACCGCAAGTACGACACCCGGAACACCGCCGCCGCTGCCTACATCTAACACGTGTTCGCCGCGCTGCAATAAATCTGCAAGCCGCATCGTGTCAAGCAAGTCACGTGTTACAAACTTTTCAAAGTCAGTATGGCGTGTAAGATTTATTTTTTCGTTCCATTCCCAAAGCAAGTTGCAGTAACGAAACAACAAACGTGTTTTGGATTTCGGGAGTTCAATTCCGTGACGCTGCATTACATCACGAAGCGGCGAGTCGTCAATTGGAGATTCGGTATCAGTCATTTATGGATTTGTTTCCAAGTGTGAATTGTGAAAATATCAGCATCGTTTTTGTAGCGAACGCGGGCAAGATACCCGCGTTCACATAATCAGCATCAACTACATCCCATACTTTTCCCGCAATTATAACACAAGTAGCAGTTTCCTGACCTTACGCTTATTGAACCGCAGATGTCGCACAATGGAGCGTCGGACTGGAATGAACTGTATTGGTCTGTCGCGGTTTGTATCTGGATTTGTGTTTGTAATCCTGAACTTTGCGGCATTTCTACGTCGCTATCAATTACCGATACCGAGACCGTTTTGGTCTGGTGCAGCGGTGCAGGATTCGGTTTGTGATAGTGTTCAACAGATACCGCTGGCGTTACAACTTTTTCCGCAACTACCGCACTCGTACCAGTATTCGCATTCACACTTGTTTCTGTTTTTTGCGCCGCTTGCAAGTCCGGTAAAAATGCGTGCTGCGACTCCGTATTCTTACCGTTCGGGTCGTTCTTCATTATCGCCAGTTCCGGCATAAACGTATGTCCCAGCCAACGGAATATGTAGTCAACAATCGACTTCGCCATCGGGATGTCCGCGTTTTTCGTATGACCGCCGGGTTCAAATCTTGTATGCGAAAACTTCTCAACAAAAATTTTCAGCGGAACACCGTATTGCAAACCCATCGAAATCGACGTACCGAAGCAGTCCATCAAACCGCCAATCGTACTGCCTTCTTTCGCCATCGTTATAAACATTTCACCTGGTCGTCCGTCGGTATAAAGTCCGACTGTTATGTAACCTTCGTGACCGCTAATGTTAAACTTATGCGTAATCGACTTTCGCGTGTCCGCCAGCCGCTCACGCCGCGGAACCGCTTTCTCGCGTTTCTTCGCCGCCGCTTCCGCCTTCTTCTTATCCGCGTCGTTGCCAGTTGAGAGCGGCTGCACACCCTTCGAGCCGTCACGATAAATCGCAATCGCTTTCAGTCCGAGTTCCCAACCCATCATATAAGCGTCGCGAACATCCTGCACTGTCGCGGAGTTCGGCATATTTATCGTCTTCGATATTGCGCCGGAGATAAACGGTTGAGCCGCCGCCATCATCCGAATATGAGCGTCCCACGCGATACAACGGTCGCTGCCCGGTGTCGGAAACGCACAATCAAAGACCGGCAGATGTTCCGGTAACAAGTCCGGTGCGCCGATAATCGTGCCGTTGTCCTCGATGAACTTCGCAATCGCCGTGATGTCTTTTTCGCTATAACCAAGCGTCGCAAGCGCGAGCGGCACGGTATTGTTCACCATCTTAAGATTACCGCCTCCCGCGAGTTGTTTGAACTTCACAAGAGCGATGTCCGGCTCGATACCGGTTGTGTCGCAGTCCATCATAAAACTAATCGTACCAGTCGGCGCGAGAACCGTTGCCTGCGCGTTACGGAATCCGTTACGTTTACCAATCTCAATAACTTCGTCCCACAAATCGCGTGCGGCAGTTTTGAGTTGCTTCGGACAAAGACTGATATGATTAACCGCGTTGAAGTGCATCTCCATCACGTGCATCATCGAATCTCTGTTCCGCTGGTACTCATCAAACGTACCAACAATCCCCGCCAACTCCGCACTCGTCCGGTACGCCGCACCGTGCATCAACGCCGTTATCACACTGCACAAGCCGCGTGCCTCGTCGGAATCGTATGGCAAACCAATACTCATCAGCAGACTGCCGAGATTAGAATAACCAAGTCCGAGCGGACGGTAACGATGAGAATTTTCAGCAATTTTCTTAATCGGGTAACTCGCACGGTCAACGAGAATGTCTTGCGCGACGAACATAATTTTGCAACAGTTGACGAAACTTTTGTGGTCAAACAAGCCACCGTCGCGGCGGAACTTCATCAGATTCACACTCGCCAGATTACACGCCGAATCGTCAATGAACATATATTCCGAACACGGATTCGACGCGTTAATTCGTCCCGACCTCGGACACGTATGCCACGTGTTAATAGTCGTATCGTACTGAACTCCCGGATCGCCGCAAGCCCACGCCGTACTCGCGATTTTGTCCATCACCTCACGAGCCGGTTGTTCTGTACAAACACGGTTCGGGTCTGTCACCCAGTACGTTCGCCAAACGTCGTCGTTCTTCACTGCCTTCATAAATTCGTCTGTCAAGCGAACAGAAAGATTCGCGTTTTGGAACAGTATCGACGAGTAAGCGTCGTCACTGCTAAACCCTTGATTCATCAAAACTTTCGCTTTATCTTCCTCACGGTACTTGCAGTCGATGAACTCCATAATGTCGGGATGAGTCACTTTGAGCGACTGCATTTTCGCGGCACGGCGAGTCTTGCCGCCGCTCTTCACTACCGCCGCGATTTGGTCGTAAACCCTCATAAACGAAAGCGGTCCCGACGGTTTCCCGCCGCCGGACAACTTCTCTTTACACGAACGCAGTGTTGATAAGTCTGTTCCCGTTCCGCTGCCAAACTTGAAGAGCAACGCCTCACTGCGGGCAAGATCCATAATCGCTTCCATATTGTCTTCGACGCTCTGAATGAAACACGCCGACGCTTGCGGGTGCAAGTAAGGATTATCGGGCTGCGTCGCTTCACCAGCCGCTTCGTCCCAATGCCAACCGCACTTGCCGCCCGTCACACCGTACTGGTGATACAGACCAACGTTAAACCAAACCGGCGAGTTGAACGATGCGTGTTGGTGTAACAATAACCAAGTCAGTTCACGGTAAAACCGTTCGCCGTCTTCGTTTGTCGCGAAATAGCCGTCTTCTTTGCCCCAATCGGCAATCGTGCGGCTTACACGGTGTATAAGTTGACGCACCCCTTTCTCACGGGCGGGCGTTCGTGGTTCGCCATAAAAATATTTACTCGCGACAACGTTCACAGACAATTGCGTCCACGTGTCGGGAAACTCGCAATCGTTTTGCTCGAAAAACACGCTGCCGTTATCGCCTTTGATTACGGCGGTACGGGCAGTCATAGTAACGGTATCAAACGGGTCGCGAACATCTGGCGGGCAGAAAAACGAGTCGATGGTCAAACCTTGCTCATCAACACAGGCAGCCGAACTTTCGGACGGCATCGCAAACTGAGTAGTCATAGAAAAAAGTTCCTTCTTAAAAAATGAGTACGTAAAAATAAAATGAAAAACAAACAGGTCGCACAACGCTGGTTAAAACAACGCTGCGTACAGTTTCCCTAAAAAAATTGCGAAAAAACCGTCAAACGACCCAAAACCCAATATCGTTCCCAAATTACAGTCAAAAACGTCATAACTGTAATAATACTAACACTAAACACCATATCTAGTATTAGTTTTTGCAAAACGATACAATATACAGGTGATTTTCAAAAAGTAAAATGATACCCAAGATAACCCAATTCGTCAATCACCCCCCAGGCGGAATTTTACAAAAGAAGTTGTAAGGCGTTATTGGGCGGGGTTTTAGGGAAGGAAAAAAAGCATATACCGAACACGGTTGAAATTTGCAGAGACGTATTTCTAAATTCCTAACCCAAACGGGCATCCCTTTGAAGGTGGATTTTGCTGTTTTGAGTCGGTGGGTTTTTAGAAGATGACTAATCGTAGTCCCGTTAGGGACGGAATATCGGTAGAAAACGTATGGAAAAAATTCAGTCCCGTAGGGACGATATGTCGGTGATGACCGTTGTAACCGACATTTCATCCCTACGGGACTTGAGTCACCGTAAAACAATAAAACGCTCTTTACATTGCAATAGACGGCGGAGTTTTCTGCTTATCATCATACAGGTAATGTTTGAAAATTGCGTTACTTACATTACTACTTAATAGATATTGACAAAGAATCCTTACCCCTTACGGGGTAAGGATTTACGTTGTTTCTTGACGACAAGCGTCACCCAATACGTTTGATGTTCCATAATCAACATTTTGGGTTACGATTACATCACGACACAAACAATTTTCAATCGTGTTCAGACAGAAAAAATCTGGACGAGTTATTCTCTGATAGATACTTAGCATATTTTCTACCAACATATCGTCTCTATCAGGACTACACCATTTTCAACCGTGACAGATAATACAATCCGCTCGCGGTTGTTGTCTCTATTCGTCATCTGCTTCGCTTCCTAATCTTTCCGCTTGGTATCGGAAAAATGCCGCGAAACACCAGCAGATGTTTATTCCTATGAAGACGAACATCAGCGTTGTTCCGGCGGATTGTTCGCTGCCGCTGTATGCGTGTAAGCCGCTTCTGAATACGAAACTTACTCCGTACCACGTCAGCAGAATCGGTATCGAACCTAGCGCACTCCCTACTATCAAGCCGAATGTTCCGTACATTTTACCCAGTCGCCCATGTAGTACCAGCAGGAAGAAGCACACTGTTATCAACGCCCAAACTTCTTTCGGGTCCCAGCCCCAGAAACGTCCCCAAGAATAGTCCGCCCATCTCGCGCCCAGAATCGTTCCGACGCACAAGAGCAGTACCGACAACCGCAACATCTGTAAAATGTACGGCGTTAGATTTACACAAATTGTCGGCGGAAGAACTATCGGATAACCCGGCTTGCTTACGTCGTGTCCGTACTTCCCGAAAATGTAACAACCAATCGCAATCGTTGCCAGTCCCCACGAAATCGCGGCTGCGGAGTAACTCACAATTATCGCCGTCACGTGAGCCGCGAGCCAAAAGTTGCTACGCAGCACCGCCATCAACGGTCGGATTGTCGGGTTAAATTCAGAGTTGAACGATGCCGACAATCCCGCGAGCAACATCACTACCGCACCGACCAGTACGAACAACTTCCGTCCTTCCATCTGTTCCTTGACCGTCTCAAACCAAAGCCGACCAGCAGGGTTATCGCGTGATTCGTTCAACGCCCGTTCCTGACTCTCCGCCATCTGCCGCAGCGACATCGCACCCGAACTCACATTTGACGCGATACTTTCCTCATTAATGACAATACCAGCGTCCGCCGCAATCTTGTCTGTTCGCAACAAAACGAACGGGATAGTTATCAGAGCAAGCAGAATTCGCGGCACAAACCACGTCACCAGCACAATGCAACCGATAACAACCAAACGGTCAATCGGGTCTTGTACGGAAAAAACATATCCGATAGCACCGAACAAACTCGCGTCGTCATGTTCCGCGTAACAAATTTGTGCCGTCATCAAAAACGCCGGTATCATCAAAAACAGCCGCGGAATCGCGTACATTGAGTTCCAGGAAATCATCTCACTCGCATCCGCCCTCGCCGCGTCTTGTTGAGCGTTCGGATTATTCCGCTTACTTGCGGAAAGCATTTGATTTAGTTCATCGTCGCCCTTGTGCTTGTTTGAGTTAGCCAAAAATGATAAACCGTGCTGCCAAGTCGGAAACGCCGTTATCCGCCAACACCGTCCCCAAATCGGACTCACTAGCGGACTTGAACAATACCACAAGCCGAACACACCCGCGACAAATCCCATCAGCACAACCGTCTCGAACATATTCGTCACAGGAGCCCAGCCCGTAATCATCGCACGCATCAATCCGCCGACGAACGTCACCAGCACCGCAAGTGCGAGAAACAGAACTGCGCCCCAGAACGAGAAATTGTCAACATTCCACCTTTTCAGCGGATTCTCGACCGGAATTTTACCCGTTCGCATACCAATCATCAACTCGCTCTCGCCTAGTTGCTCACTGCGGAAAATCGAAATCACTTGTGCAATCAGCACTAGCACGACCGAAACCGCACTCAGCAACCACATCCAGAAAAACGGATACAACTGCGTGTAACGGTACTCCATCGCCGTTCCATTTTTACGCGGGTAGTCGGTCTTCAGAATTACCGCTTGACTCTTCTCGTCGTCCGCCGCCATACTCATCCGCTCGGCACGCATTCGCTCGGCGGTTTCCATCAGTGCTTGCTCAAATTTCTGCGAGGCAAGCGAAAACGGTTGGTCTGTGAGCGGATCGCGTCCTGACTGCATATACGCCGAACGAATGTCGGCAAACGCGATACGCGCCCGTTCGGTAGAATTATTAACCTGACGCGACATCGCGGCAACATCTCTCCGAAACGCATCGTCGGCTGGTGATGTATCGCCGGACTGCGTGTTATCATCGTCAGTGTTGTCAGGTGCATTACCGCCGCCGTTGCCCGTTGCCGCGCCGCCAGTCATTTCACTCTCGTCATCGGAAGTAGTACCGCCTTCTTTATCTTCGTTCATAAGGTCGTCATCTATTTTATTGATGAGGTCATCACCATTCTCTTCATCGTTTGAACTATTGTTTAGGTTACGATTCAAACTACTGTTCAGACTTATGGCGGGAGTGTTGTTATCAGATTCGTTGCTGTCTGTCTCGTTGCTGTCAGTTGAGTTTTTCTTTGTCGTTTCCAAGTCCATCCCATACTCGGAATCAATGAATCGACGCATCATTGGCGTACTGGCGTAGAGGAACGTTTGTAACGAAACCCACGGCTGGATAATCTGGTCGTTGTTGTCGCCTGATGTCGCCGAATCGCACAGAGACGGCAAAACGCGGAGTGACTGACCGTTATCGTACAGTGCAATATATGCCGCGAGAACTTCACGGCGGAACGCAACCACGCCGTAATGGAACTGAATTACGTGTTTACGCAACGCGGGCAAATTCCGCTGCGGCACGCCGCGCGGTAACGACGATGACGTTGACTCGCTGATGAACAATTCTTTTAATGCGTCACGGTCGTATGCGGTTACGTTGATTGGTAGTTTGTAGCGGGCTTCGGGGTAAAGTTGGTTCATCAACGAAACACTAACCGCTAATAGTTTATCCGCGTTGACCGCAAGTTTTTCAAACTGCCGTTCAATAACAGCAATGGTTTGCGATGTGAACGGAACGGTTTCACCTTCCTGATTTCGCGGACGGAAGAATGACGGTAACGATTGTGTCACTTGTATCGTATCCTGAATGGTGGCACGAATGTCTGACGCGGCTGTCAACTCGCGCGTACTGGCAAGCGTCAGTAAATCTTCAAACGAAGTTGGTATGAGAGCAAGCGAAGGTATTTTGTCAGATGTTTGCTCGACAGTGTTTTGAATGAGACGCAGCGACAACGCGGGAAACTCATCGGTCGGGCGAAATATCAGTTTTTTGTACGTTTCGATTGACTGTTCCAGCGAAAGTACCGAGCGGTCTTCTGGTGTGAGCGATTGACCAGAAAGCGGATTCTGCAACGTCTCGGCGATACGTTCGAGTGTTTGTTGGTAACGGCTTGAATTACGAACTTGTGAAATGGTCACGAAACGTAAACGATAACCGGCTTGATTGTATTGCAAGACGGAAATACGGCGGCGGAAATTGGGGTCGTCTGCCTTGATGAATGGAAGGTATTCCCATATTTCCGGCTCAACTAACCATGAGAGTAAAATCTCGTAGGGTTCAAAATAGCGACCGCCATGGTTTGGTATGAGATAGCGGATACGCTTTACGATATTTTGGGCATCATTGTAGGTGACTCGCCTATCGCTCAGTGCTTGTTCGCTAATGACTTCGTCTTCGACAACGTTCAATTCCGGTGCGGCGTGTGAGATAGAAGGACGACTGAATAATGCGTCAATGCCGCTGGTGTTGACTTGTCCGACTTCCTCAGTACTGGGGCGGCTGGAATCGAAAACATTGATAACGGGAGTGTCATTTGGAATCTTTTCAAGTTCGGAGATAAGGGTGTCGTCAACGCAAATGAACGGACGCGGAGTACCGCAAATCTCTTCAACAATCTGCCGCGCGAAAGTATCAAGCGGCATAACCCGTCCATTGTCAAAAACTGGCAACCGCCGCCACCGTGACCACGAAACAACATCCGCCGCCCGCAAATCAACTGACGCAACAAGCGGACAAAAGCAAATCAAAACGAAAAAAACGAATCTCAAAAAACGATGTTGATACATAAGGAAAAATAATAAAAAAGAGAAGGAAGAAAAATCAACCAAACCACGAGTGGATTATAGAACATAATTTCAAACTTTGCAAGGCGGGAGAAGACGTAACAAAAAAACGACCGTCAAAGAAGGATTAATCGGTATTTCCCGTCAAATGATATGCTGATGTACCGAACACGGTTGAAGGTTGAGTAGTCAAATTGCCCCGCAAGGGGGTCAACAAGAACTGCCGCTGATTATAACACTTTGTTCAACCCCACGCGGGCATCTCTTTGAAGGTGGTTTTATAGGACGGCTAATCATAGTCCCGATATGGACTACGATATGTTGGTGATGAACATTGTAACCAAACATCATTTGGAAAAACGAAAGACATACAACTTGCCTACCAATGCCTTTCTGGAACAAAAAACCTTATTTTTACAAAAAACACATCAGTAGCAAACGCACGTCATAAAAACAACCTCATTACCTAAGTCACCGTAAAACAATAAAACGCTCTTGACAGAGCAATAGGCGACGGATGCGCTACTTACATTACCACTTAATAGATGTTGACAAAGAGTCTTTACCCCGTAGGGGTTAAACATGGATAACCCCGTGCGATAGCACGGGGTAAGTACCGCCCGCAAACCCAACCCCGCAAGGGGTTGAATGAGGTTTTATAATCGGAGGCGGTTTTTGTTGAACCCCTACGGGGCATCCCTTTGAAGGTGTCTTACAATTTGTCCATATTTTTTATTCTTCTCAAACTGCCATAAAATGGCTATAATTTGTGTTAATTTTTATTTTTCACTCCCGATTGAAAGGAAT
>JAITST010000468.1 GCA_031287585.1 Planctomycetaceae bacterium
CAGATGAACATGTGATATTTGCCGTTGGGGTCGCGGACAATGTTTGTACCCCAATACGAATACTTGCGGTCTTCGATTCCGTTGTCAATGTAACGCGGCACGACATTATCCGCTCCCCATGTGTCGTGCGACAAAGTACCGGTCGGCATCGGCTCGAACCTATCCATAAAGCGTCCGCCGAAGGCGAGATTTTTCCACTCGTCAGGACGCTGCCTGTCCGTGATTTGTGCTGAAACGAACGCAAACGCCGTGAAAATGAATAACGCGGTAACGAACAGTGCGGTAATGGGAAATGTTTTGTTCATCAGGAATCTCCTTTGGTAATTTCTAACAGCCCTTCATTTACAACCCGTCATTTTATCAAAAAAATACGCAATGAGGGGTGAATTGTTTTCAGCCATTACAGGGTTGGTGAAAATGTATAGCCCGTATTCAGTTTCGTACCAATTTTTAGCAATTCACCTTCATAAGTTTGTTCGCTGCCGCCGGATTCTTTCACTTTGACCGGTCTATTCTTCCACGGATTTTGTAATGTCAGTTCACGCCCCTTTTCGCTGAAAATAGAGAGAGCAATGACTTCGCCTCCCTTCAACTCGGCAGAAACCAAAAACGCTCCTTCGACCCTGATTTGATAAAACGACGCATCGAGACCTCTGTCCCAAACAGGAAAAAGCCGAACCGCTCCCTGATGTCCCGAACAGAGCATTTCATTAATCGTGTTTGGAACCGTACTCAAATTTTCTATTCCAGTCGGATTGTCTTTCAGATAACCATTCGGAAAGGTATGCTTTGAATAACGTTCCAACTGCTCCCAAAGCATTTTCGGGGCGTAACCAATCCGCACCGCTGCCGGAAAAATACTGTTACTGCCGTTGAAATCCAGCCATCGCGGCATCGCATTGATTGTATTCAATGATATTTCCAGCAACTTCGGTTCACTTGCCCAGCCGATTTGACCGCCGGGATAAATGTGCTGAATACAGACGGTATTGTCCACCCACCACGCCGTCCCTTTTTCGCTCAAACGGAAAACCGTTTTGCCGTCCCGCTCCTGTACCGGATAATCCGAAATGTGCGTTTTAATATGCTGCCACTTTTCACGCCGGTTGGCATCAATGCCGAGAAATTCGCTCATATCCAGTACCGTTTGCATCACCATTCTCACGAAAGCCAGCGAAACAATCGGATTCATATCGCCTACTGTACCTTCGTGAACGGCATCGTTATAATCGACATAACGACCATTTTCAAACACAAGGTAATGTTCCCAAAAGTCCGCAACGCTCTTGATGAAAGGATAAACTTTTTCGGCAAAATCTTTGTCCCAAGTATGATAAAACTGCATCGACAAATTAACGACGGCATACGACGCATTTGATTTCTGTCCATAAAAGAAACCTTTATCTTCGATGATTCTCTTTTTTACCCCCTTTGCATATCTGCTCACAGCAGGGGACATTCGGGTTGTTTCAATGCCGAGCGGTCCGATTCCGACCGGCAACAGGATGCCGTTCGGAATCTTTGTAATCTTTTCCGAGTAGTACTTACCGCGGTCGGCGATTGCCAAGAGCGGCGCATAAAACGGTTTCGCTTGTTCGATACGGTTAGCAGAGTACAGAGCATAAAACGGAGCGTTGTGATTATAATTCAAATGATAATCGCCCCACCAAAGCGGCGGTTCTTTTGTAATCCACGTTCCGAAAATCGGCGGCGGAAAATCCAAATCCCGGCTGCACGAGGCGATTCCATAAAGCGAAAGGTAATACTGCCGCTCAATGTCGCTGTTGGGAATGGAGACGAACGATTTGAGCCAATAGTTTTTCCACCATTCTTTGTGGTCTTTTTCCGTTTGCTGCAAATGTTCGGCGTTACATTCCTTGACTTTTTGCATAACGGCGGCAACGCAATCTTTACTCTTAAAGTTACTGGAAAAGGCACACACGAAGCGGACAGGATTTTTGTCCGTTAATGTAAAAGTTCCGTTGGGACAATTTTCAACGCTTAACGCAACGGCGGCTTTGGTGGGTATATCGACCGATTCGTCAAAAGCACGGGAAAGATACTGAACACCTTCGATTGTTCCGAATTCTTTTTTATCGGGAAACGGCAACGGACTCATTTCTTCTTCACCCGGCGGAACAAGTTGGAGTTTTCCTTGGAGCGTTCCATTTCCTTCCATTTTTATTTCAACCGTCATAATGTCTTCTGTTGCCAACACGGCGGCTTTATAGGAGACCGTGAGGTTCTCTTTCTGGAACCGGGCAATGGTTACGGCATCGAATAGATGTTGTTCGACCCAATACGAAGCATCTTTCAATTCGGGAATGAACATCTCGACTTTGCCGAGTACGACAGGATAAGATTCTCCGTATAAATGTTTCAGCCGCCAAAAGTCATTTCGGGCAATGTAAAACTTTTGCCGTTCTGGCGAACCGGCAATCGCAACACCGGTGTAGCCGTTGCCGAGCAATGGAGCATCGACCGAAACGGTGGCAGGGATTCGCTGCGGCGGCTGCGTAAATTGAATCGTGTGTTTGCCGATAATCGTTTCGGC
>JAITST010000475.1 GCA_031287585.1 Planctomycetaceae bacterium
ACGACAAAAACTAGCGAGTGATTGTTTGCGGTAAATTTTGTGTACACGTTTGAACGGTCATAAACGCGAAACGTGTTCACATCAAAAAACGAACCGTAATAATCGTTGGGCTGTTGCCGCAAACAAGGATAGAATTTTCAATCCGGTTTGAGTGTAATTTGTTTGCGAGTATCTGTACACAAATTTTACCTCTCGTAATTCAATGCGAACACTATTGCGTAAATCAATTACTCCCATTTTCATCATTCTGATTGTGGCGGCGTTGTTGTGGTTTTTGCCTTATGCGTCGCGGAACGGTTGGTTTGATAAGCGGGTTGCGGAAACTTCTGAACCGGCGGCGGTTAAGGTTCGTGTTGCGCGGGTTGTTGTTACTCCGTCACTCGAAACACAAACTTTTCTGGGTGTTGTGAAAGAAACGCAAGCGGCTAATCTTTCGTTTCGCGTTGCCGGAACGATAATCGAATCGCATATCGCTGTCGGTACACATTTTAACGCGGGCGATGTTGTTGCCCGTCTTGACTCGCGTGATTACGATGTTGCGTTGTTGCGTGTTGACGCGGAAATCAATAACGCGAACGCGGCATTGCGTTTGTTGCAAGCCAGCGCGAGTGACGAAGACATCGCGACAATCGAAGCACAACTTGCCGCCGCGACATCGCAAACCCAAACCGCTGAAATAAATCTTGAACGTTTCGCGTCGTTGCTCGCGGAGCAGGCGACACCGAAAGCACTGTACGACCTCGCACTCGCAAATTATGATACCGCGAAAGCACAACGGGAATCGTTGACGCAACAACTCGCCAAGGCACGACGCGGTGCCAGACAAGAGGAACTTGATGTGATGCTGTCGCGCATCAAGTCACTGGAAGTTGACCAGACCGCCGCGAAGAACGCAATCTCCGACACCGTTTTGTACGCACCGTTTGGCGGTTACATAGTTGAGAAGTTTGTTGACGGCCACGAAAACATCGCCCCCGGAATACCGGTTTTGTCGTTCGTAAACTTGCGAATGATTGATGTCACGACAAGTTTGCCGGAGGAAATCGCAATACGAAGTGACGGCATTAAAGAGATTAACGTAGAGTTTGAATCGTATAGCGGAGTTCATTTTCCAGCAACGATAAAAGAAATTGGACACGCAATCCAACGCGGCAGACAAACGTATCCGCTGGAAGTACGTGTTGATGTTGATAACGGAAAAACCAGCGGCGGAGACGCAAAGAAGCCGCAAGACAAATACGTTATCTATCCGGGTATGATTGCAAACGTGAAACTTGGTATAACTCGCAACGACGAAACAAAAACATACGAAGTACCGCTAAACGCGATACGGAATGTAGATTCGATAAACGACAACGTATGGATTGTAGACGGAAAAACGGTAACGCCGTGCAAGGTCGAAGTAAAACGTTTGCGAGGTGGCATCGCGGAAGTAACTGGCGAGATAAACGACGGCGACGTAGTAGTGACGGCAGGTGTTCATTCGTTACGGGACGGGCTAACGGTGGAAGTTGTGGAATGAACTTCGAAAGAACACAAGTCGTTCACTGTTTACGAACCGTCTTTTCCGCCACTGTATCTACATCCACGGCGGCGTTGACGGTAGGTATTTGTTAAACTCTTTTAACAACTCTTCCTGATATTTTCCGGCGAAGGTGTTGTTGAAAAATTTTTCTACGGCTTCTTCTTTTAGACGTTTCCAACTCGCTTCTTCCGCACCCGGATTTATTGGATAGAATAGTGCGTTGTTTGCAACCGCCGCTTTGTGGTCGCCGGGGGCATCGCCTATCATCAGAGTTTGGTCTTTGTTGTACTTTGTTGACAGGGCTAGCGATTCTTTTTTTGTTCCGAGTTCTTGTCCGCAGATTGTTGCAACATACTTGAACAAATCTTGCTCTTCCCATTCACGTACCAACGCGTCTTGCGGTGTCGCAGATACTACTAACACGTCCGCGCGGTCTTGCATTTTTGACAAACATTCGCGTACACACGGGAACGGAGGCACACCTGTTCCCACTATCATATCTACAAACTCGTTGATAGCCAGTGACCATTCCAGCGTTTTCTTCAAACCCGCGTCATTTGTTCGTTCCACTTCGGCGATAAGTGCGGGGTTGCCCAGTTTTGTCTCACGTGATACCCAGTCGCGTAACGATTGCGGTACTTCTACCGTCACACCGCGCGCTAGTACTTCCGGGCGTTTTGCCAGCCAATCAAGTTCCTCAATTAACGCCAGAAAACGGTTACAACCGCGACTTTTGGAGTATAAGTTTACAAAGTCGCACGCTTCACGAGCGTACTTGCTTACACCTTGTAAACCCCAAAAGCGGACAGTGTTTGGAGTGAAACATTCTTTTTGTTTCAGTTCCATAGTGTCGAAAACGCAGCCGTCGGAGTCGATGCCGATTAGAAATTCGTGTTTGGGAGTAAAGTCGATTTTCATATTAATTTTTTGGTAAAGTGGGTTAAATTGTAAAGTAGGTGTGAATGAAGTGAACAGTGAAGACGTGAAAGATACGGAGGTAAGTCAGTATGGATTCTTCATCTTACATTCGCATCATCGAGTGTCACGAGATTCAAAACAATCTAGTCCCATTTTACAGATTTTTTTTGTAATTGGAAGTAGTGAAAACAAATTTTTATGGAGTTGCCAGCAGATTAGCGTTGTATTTCTTGGTAACGAACGCACATGTTAATTTAGGTAGTTCGGGATAAGATTGTTGTTTTTGTTGAGTTTTCAAACAGTCGTATCAATAATGTGTTTTGAACGCAGGAATTGCTTTCTTTGGATTATTCCCATTTTTTCTTAATGAAGTGGATACTCATATTCGATTATTGTGAGTAGCGTATTGGACTAAGTGCATGTACTTGCGGGTTGAGTGTTTTGATAGAATAGACAAGATGAGCAATTTCAGTATGATGTACTTGGTGGTCTGGTAAACGGTTGCGAAATGACCGCACGGATGCGGTCTCACCAATTGTTTTAATTGCGTGTGTCGAAAGGAGTATTGTGTTGGAACCGTCATCAAAAATTACCTCAAGATTGTTGGCAGTAGCAATCGGTATAACAGCGTTTACCGGTACAGTTTGTCTGTTCGAGCCATCCGTGTCAGCACAACAAACGGCGGTTACTCCGGCTATGTTGGCGCAACCTGTTACTTCTCACGCGGATTTATTTGCTACGGCTGACGCTAAGTTGACCGAAGCGCGAAAAGCTCTTGCGGCAAAAGACATTGTCACCGCCGAGAGTATTCTTGTTGGGTTGCAATCGCAGTCTATTTCCTATCCAGCCAACGCAGACAAACCAGAGTATGTTCTACCGTTGGTTCATCGGTACAAGTTACTTGTGGAGATGGAACGTAAAAACGGCGTGGATGAAGCGTATAGACGCGAGTACGCGCGTTTGATGTTGATGCAGGCGGAAGCGTTTTATCGCAAGAACGAACTGAGTATCGCGAGCCAACTGGTTGAAGAAGCACAAAAGCAGGGTGTTCTCTATAACGAGGCGGACAAGCAACGCGGTTTAGAGCCGGGTGTTATGATTCAGAAGATTGAATCGGCACGTGCCAGTCAACTGGCATCACAGAGAACGGCAGTCGTAGCGGATGTTGCGACACAGCAACAGATGTCGTTGGCGGCGAGACGTGAATTAGAACAATCGCAGCAGATATTGTTACAAGCGCGTCAACAGTTACAAGCGGGTAATCTTGATGACGCTGAACGTATCGCGCGTTTGGCTATAAATCAGAATGTTCCAGAGTCGCTGTACCCGCAGGGTAGCGATACTCCAAATCGTATTATTAAGGAAGTTTACGCACGCCGTCAGAGTATTGCGGCTGGTGTTACAGTTCCGGTTGTCCCGATGGGTACGGCTGCGTCCAATGCACTGTACGATACGGGAACAGACCAGACATTGATTCGTCAAACACGTAGTAATCCGAACGATTTACAGTTCGTTCAACAACAGCAACAACAACAACTTATACCGCAGCCGACACTTGCTCCGCCAGCGAACAATATGCCGCAGCCGCAACATCAGCAGTCGCTTGTTGAACAGGCGGCACGCAGTCAGCAGGTTTTGTATTATCAGGTTACGTCAGAAGTTTTGCATCAAATATCCGAAGCGAATCGTGTTGTCGCGGAAAAACAAGACCCCGAAAACGCTCTCAAAATTTTGGAACAGGCGCGTGCGCGTGTTGAAAATTCGCCTCTCGACCAACAGGCAAAGGCACAATTACATCGGAACATCAATACCGCTGTCGAGAATACTGTACGTTATACACAACGTAACGCCGCGATGATTGAATTGAATCAGCAGAATGCGGAAGTTCGTGCGGAACGGCGAGCGGCTCAAGATGAGATGCTTAATGTTCAGAAACAACTCAAAGCGTATGTTGCGGAGACGAACAAAGCACTCGAAGAGGGACGTTACGAAGATGCTCGTATAATTGCGAAGAAAGCGAAACAGATTGCGCCGCAAGACCCAACTGCCGATTTGTTGGCGGTGACAACTGACTTACACGCGAACATTGCAATCTCGAAACAGATACAAAAGGAAAAAGCGGAAGCGGTTAATTACGCTTTGACCGATGTTGACCGCGCGTCGATTATACCGCGATTTGATGTTTCACCGTTGAGTATGAACGCTGACCGTTGGAATGTGGTTAAGAACCGAAAGGGTAACGATGATTTGTTGAGTTTACGTCCTGAAAGCGAACAAAATATTATTAAATCCCTTGAGTTGCCGGTGTCGTTGAACGTTGCGGAACCGATGTCGTTGTCGCAATTCATAAATTTGCTCAAAGGTCAAACGGGTGTACCGATTGTTATGGATATTGCGTCAATGCGTATGGTTGATGTAACGCCGGATGTTATGATTAGTCTGCATTTGTCGCAAGATATTAAACTCAGAAATGCGTTATCACTTGTTTTACAGCAAGTTGGTTTGAGTTATGTCGTTGAACACGAAGTTCTCAAAATTACAAGTTCACAAGCGAGTCGTGGTAAGTTGATTCCTAAAATATATTACGTTGGTGACTTGGTGCAACGTATTCCGAATTTTGACGGTACAAATTCAAACAGTCTTGACGCGAGTTACGAAAAGGGAATGAAAATTGCGAGTTCCGCAACTGGTGTTGGGCGTTATAGAAACCAACTTGCAATGGCGGATAACAGTGTTTCGTCAATTGCAATGGACGGCAGCCGCGTACCGGATCACGTCAACGCACAAATGACAATGCCGTATTCAAGCGGCAGCGGTAGTCCATACGGAATAGGCGGAAACGGAACGTATCCCGCCGGAACGTTTTCCAATGGGATGAATAACGGAGTGATGCCAGGTGCCTTTGGCGGTAATATGGCGGACTTTGGACAATTGATAGATTTGATTATGGCAGTCGTTGACCCGACATCGTGGGACGAGAACGATGAGGTTAATATAATGGAGTATTACAACAATTTGTCGCTCATCATTCGTCAGACAGAAGACGCGCATGCGGAAATTATTGAATTGCTAAACCAACTCCGTAAACTACACGACTTGCAGATAACAGTCGAAGTACGGTTCATCACGTTGAACGACAACTTCTTCGAGCGAATGGGAGTCTCATTTGGTATGAATTTTCCGAACGGGTCTGCGCGTGCCAGGTCGAATCCAGATTACGTTGCTTCCGGAACAGATAATAATACCACTGACGATACTACAACTACTAATCGTCAATGGGTAAGTAGCCGTCCGGCAAATAACGCGATTGTTGGTTTGTCTGCTCCTAACATATTTACCGCGAATTTTGATATTCCGGTATCGCAGGGTAGTTATAATCTTGGAATACCACAGTTCGGTAACTTCGACCCGTCCGCCGGTATAAGTATGGGTTTCGCGATAATGAGTGACATTGAAGCACAATTCTTCATTAACGCAGCCGAAGGTGATAACCGTACAAACATTATGCAGGCACCAAAAGTAACGTTGTTTAATGGACAATATGGGACAGTAAGCGATACCGTTGAACGTCCGTTCGTTGTAAGTCAGATACCGGTAGTCGGTGATTTTGCCGCCGCGTATCAGCCGGTTATTTCGATAATTCACGAAGGACAACGGATGAATGTTCAGGGAACGGTTTCCAATAATCGTCAGTACGTTCGTCTCACTCTTAATCCGTCAATAACGCAGATAACAAAAGTTGATACGTTCAAATTTGCGGGTGAAGAAGATTTCACTGAAACGACATCTTCATCAGTAACGGGTGACGACAACGCGGCAGCATCGACAGATGAGAAGAACTCCGGTTCAACACGGCGAGCGGTCTCGAGCGGTGTTACAGTCCAACAGCCGATTGTTTCCGAACTCAATGTCAGTACAACGGTAAGTGTACCGGACGGCGGAACGATATTGCTGGGCGGTATCAAACGTTTGTCGGAAGGACGCAATGAATACGGCACGCCGATATTGAGCAAAATTCCCTACATCAGCCGCCTGTTTTCAAACACGTCAATCGGACGCGAAACACAAAGTATCCTGATGATAGTAACGCCAAGAATCATCATCCAAGAGGAAGAAGAAGAAGCGTTGACCGGACGCGTGTTTTAGTTGACGGTGCGAATCGCCAAACTGTAAACTATCGTTTTGAAACCGATATTATATCGGTAATCGCAGTTGTTTCAAACACTTCATAAACATCGTCCGAAACGTTTGTCACATTAAAGTTTGCCGTATCGACTTGCTTACAATACCGCAAGCACAAACGCAGAAACAACGAGCAGATATAGCGAGTTTCCGAGAGGTCGAAGTCGAGCCGCAAATCGCTTATGCGTTTCTGTGCTTCGGCAACTCTATCGCTCAATGCTTGCGAAATCTCGTTACAAACAAGCGTGTTGACCTCCATATCAAAATGGCATATTAACGTGTTTTTGTTTTCTTCGTATTTCATTGGAACGTTGTGTAAATGTGAATCTATGATTATCATACAGGAATCGGAAACAGTAACATCATAATTCTAAAACCGAATCGCTCCGAGTTCCGGCAATTGATATGGCGATTCTTGCGGGGTGCTGTATGAGTTATACGAATCAAGGTTTATGCCGTCGGTAATTGCGTCAATTGCTTGTGTCAGTTTGTTGTTTTGAACAGCCAACGAACTCACCCAGCGTTGACGATATTCACACGCGACTACAAAAAAATATACAAACAAACACGTCGCAACAACAGAATAAAGCATCATTCCCGCACCCGTCAAACGCTCATTCATACTCGCCGCGTTTGCTGACATTGTAACCGTTGCATTAGTAACATCGTTCTGTCCTGTCGAAACCGATTGCGGTGTCTCAATCGTCACTGGTGCAACAGCGGTCTCCGCTAACAAGTCTTTCGGAATTTCTGTCGGACTGACTAACTCACCCGGCGGCGGTAACGGTGCTTCTAACTCTTCCGCCACAGCATCCGAAACCCGCGTTTGACCAAGTAACACTTCATCACCCGTCAACACATTAACATCTTCAACTTCCGGCGACATCGCGGGAATACCAATCCGCAACAAACGTTCGTTCCCAAACGCCGCACCCACAAAACACAAAACTGTCAGCAAGTACAACGCAATCGGCAAACGTCCACGTTCACAAGTGTAAAGTAAATTTCGACAAAACGATAACATAATTGTTGTTCAGAGAAAGTTGAGTAATTTGAATGAAAACACGAGATGAAATTGATAACCGCCCGCGATTATCCGTACAACATTGTACCAAATCTTCTCCAAAGATACAACAAGTTACGAAAAAATTGTATAAAGAATTTGAGACAGGAAAAACACGTCACTAATCCGAGAATTGACAGACTAAATCTTTTTTATCGTTTACTCTTTGCTCATTGATGGAAATTCACTAGCATCATCGCCTACCCAGTTTTAAGTATTAGTCGAATGGCAAAATAACCTGTTGGGCTGGTGAAGATGCTACAACCGGGGAATTTATTGAGTACGTCAGTGTCCCGTTATCCACCATTTGTAAAATCGACCAATAGCCGCGTCCGAATTTTTCCGAAATTCTTTCGATAGAATTTTTTTTGTTAAAACCATTAGCAATCAGAGATAAATACTCGGCAACAATCGCCTCTTTTTCTTCGTTTGTAAGCGTTTTACCGCGATTAACAATTTTATTTTTCGGTGGCGTACGTAACGATCTTAACAAACAACCGTATTCGATTTTGGCAACTTCACCAATTTGATGTGTGAATGCTAGTCGATTGAGTTCAAATCCGCAAGATCGCCGTCCTAAACCAATTGCAACTTTAGCCGTAGAAAAACTACCCAAGAAAAAATCACCTACCAAGTCACCTTGATTACTCGAATACATTATCATCTTAGTTAAAAGTGTACTAGGCAATTCATTTTTATTTTTTATTTGACCCGGTTTATATTCACGATTGATGATTAAAACATCTTCACGGTCAAGATAATTTAATGAGCCGCCGTTTTCGGATTTTTCGGAATCCGCATAAAAGGCGAAAGTATTGAAAGTTCTTTTACCGCCGGGTTTGGCGTAGTACAAGAGATGATAATGTGACGAAATATATTTTTTACTGGTATAAACGCCAAAATTGTACTTCCAAATAAGATGATTAACCTCTTCCATCTCCGTCTCTGCGAGTGCGTTTAAGATATGACGTAAATTAGTATATCCCGAAACCACATATAGTGACCCGCCCGGTTTTAACACACGAGCCGCCTGTTGTATCCAGTCATTCGTAAACGCCGGATAGTCTGCCGCTGCAACTTCGACATAACCATCAATAACTTTACTTTCATCGCGGTTATAATGCTTATCAAGTTTATCTCCGCCAATACCATAAGGCGGGTCAGTGATAATCAGGTCAAGCGAATTGTCGGCGAGATGTTTGGTTGCACCGGTAATACAGTCTTCGTTATAAAACATTAGAGTTCAATGGCAAATGTGGTAAATTGGTCAAGTGTTTCCAAGTCGAGCATATATTTTTCGGGACGCGGTGCGCCGTTAGAATTTCTACCTTGCCTCATAGTCGAAAGATATTCCAAATCACTTTCTTTCAAAATCAGTATAATTATTTCGGTCAGTTCGGCATTGGTTTTACGGTAACGCGAGACCGACGTACGTTTTTCACGATCTATTTCGTAAGCGGATTTTCCGCCTTTCAATTCCGCATGCCATTGCTGAAACAAACGATCATTATCGTTGTATTCAACATCACACAAACCAATTATTTCACCGTGAAAACCATGCTGCCGGATAGATTGTTTCATCGCCAAGCAGTCGTTTAATATCACCTTGTGGTCGTCTGATTTAATGGCTTTTGCTTTTAAGTCCCAGTTGATTGTTCGTTTCAAGTCAAAACAAGCATTATCAAAACGGTCGCCCGGGATAGCGAAATCACCGGTCAGCAACTGCCGAACTTGGTATTCAAAATAGAACGCCCACCTTCCATTTGCCGCCAATTGTAATCCGCTTCTTTCAATTCCAGAATGCACCGCTTACCATCCCACGTTTTGGGAACCATCGGCAAATTCGCACGCAGAATTTCGACATCATTGGTAAATACTGCCATAGTAACTCCCCTTAAAATGCTCGTGAACAGATAAAACTAATCTGATCACGTCCAATATCCCGAAACGCATTTCAGTTAAACCTCAAATCATTTGTCGCGGTAAAAATATTTTTATGTTGCAGACGAACTGTAAACCCAAGTTGTTTTCCGATTTCTTCGAGGTCATCTTGAATCATTCGCACATCCATATCTGTCGGAATTTCGAGTTGCCCTATCAGGTGAAACTCATTGTTCACCTTCTCGCCGTATAGGTCAACGATGTTAATATCACGGTCTGACAGGTAGTGAGTAAACTCACGAATAATTCCCGGTCTGTCGTTCCCGAAAACAGAAATCACAAACGTATCTGTCACTTCGCCTGCCGCGACCTTGCCCGCCGCATTCTGCGATGCCCGGACAGTCACCTGATAATCACCGCCAAGGAACGTATTTACCTTGCCGCGAAGTTCTTCGGTCTCAAGGAGTTCGGGAAGTTCGATAATCATAATGAGCGTAAAATAGCCGTTCAAAACTGTCTGGCTGCACGCAATGATATTCGCGCCAAGTTGTTCAACAGACGTACTAACAGCCGAAACAATTCCCGGATGGTCAGCCGACATAACACTAATAACGTAACCGTTCATATTCGTTGTATGGATTTGATAAGTGATGTAATAAACTTCAAAACAAACTCATACAATTATATTCCTTATTCGCTCATTGACAATACACCGCAAAAAGTTTTGACACAAATTATACCGCATACGGTCGAAAACTGCCCCCAATCGCAAGATTGCCTAACGTGAATTGCTAACACCGAACGAGCAGCAAATAAACCAATAGATAGCCGAGGCGGGACTCGAACCCGCACCACCTTGCGGTGAGGGGATTTTAAATCCCCAGCGTCTGCCATTCCGCCACTCAGCCAGCAGGAACAAAATTCTATCACACACTACTAATTATGGCAAGACCCCCAAACGAATTTATTGTAAAAAATTTTGATGCTTTGCAAAAACGCTGTATGGACGTTTGTTCGCCCGCCCATACAGAACACGTGTGCGTTCGTCTCATCATACGTCACATAGTACAACCGCGTCACGTAACGATTTTAGCCCATTTTTAGGTTTAAACTCATGCCCGACAAATCCCTTAAATCCAGTTGCTACAATCGCCTTCATAATCGGTACATACTGTAACTCCTGCGTATCGTCAAGGTCGCTGCGTCCCGGAACACCAGCAGTATGATAATGTCCGATAACATCCTTGTATTCCCGAATCGTGTCGATAACATTCCCTTCCATAATTTGCATGTGGAAAATGTCGTACAGCAACTTAAATCGTTCGCTGTCAAGTTTCCGTGCAACCGCAGCCCCGAACCACGTGCGGTCTGCGTGGTAATCCTTGTGCATATTACCATTGAGCAACTCCATACACAACGTAACTTTATGCTTTTCAGCAAGCGGTACAATCCGCGATAATCCCTTAACGCAATTCTCAATTCCCTCGTCGTCAGACGTTCCCTCACGGTTGCCGGAAAGACAAATCAGGTTCGGAACTTTCTTCTCCGCAGCGAGCGGAATAAACTTTTCGTATGCCTCGACCAACCTGTCGTGGTTCTTAATTTTATTGAAACCAAGATGAATATCGGCACCCGGTACACTCCCCATCGTGACAATCATCTCTTGTTCAAGCATCGTGTCCCAATCGTTCGGACCAAGCAGGTCGATACCAACCATCCCCATCTTCTTACACTTCTGACAAAGTTCAACAAGCGGAACCTTACCGAAACACCACTTTGAAACCGACTGACGGATATTCCCCTTACAACTGTAACCTTCAACATCATCTTCTGCCAAAGCAATCGAAGTAAGCGGAACACAATTGGGCAACACTGCCGCCGCCAAACCCATAGCCGCCGAAGTCAAAACACCACGCCGGGAAATCAAATTAACAGACATAAAACTTTCTCCTGTAAAAAGAGGGGTGGAAAAATAAAAACAACGTGTAGCATTGTACCATATTATATTGTAATGTAAACAATACCGCTTTTGGCAACACAAACGGTTACAGCAATTGGCGGTCACGGTTTTTATTGTGTTGGGAACGTTAGGCATTATATCCGCGTTTTTTCAAAATTTACTGCTCCCTTCTTTTTTCTGTAAATTTCGGGTACAATAACCATTCGTTGTGAGTTGCGTTTCCGTGCTTTTAACTGATAGTACCTGTGTGCCTTATGATTGACAAACTCCCCGCCAATTTTTCCTTTACTGATGTTTTTCACCAGTCGGAACGGCTTGCCCGCTCCGGTTCGTGGATTTTTGAACCTGCTCAAAACATCGAAATCTTTTCGGAAGGTTTGCGTTATCTTTTGGGTATCGACGATGGCACTGACGCTTCGCTCTTTGAACTGTTTCCCGATATTAAACCGCGTATTGACTCTTTTGCCCGCGGACGTGTTCCTTACTTGCGTTATCAATGGAACGCGAAAGACCGCGACGGCGATGACATTACTTTACTCTTACAAATTACCAAACACAACCACGACGTTGATAATTCGCAGCAAGAGTATTATCTTGGCGTGATTCAAGACATAACTGAAATTGTTCCGCCGCCGTCGCCGCAAAGTCTTGGTGACCAACTTCTTACCAACGTGCTGGCGTTCGATGAACTCTTCGCGATGATTATTGATGTGGACGAACGTATCGCTTACATTGACGGCCGCGGTGCGTTGCGTGCAGGATTCGACCACAGCGTTATCGGTCAGAAAATTGATGAGGTGTTCGGCGCGAAATCCGAAGTTTCCGAACAAATCCGTGCCGCTTATCACGACCAGCCCACTGACGTAATCTGGCAGGTGAACGAGTCGTACATTGAGTACCGTTTCAATCCGCTTTACGACCAAAGGGGTACTGTTTGCGGCGTAATCGGTTTTGCAATCGACATCACGCAGCGCGTCGTCGCGATACGTAGCGTTGAAGAAAGTGAATTAAAATACCGGACTCTCTTCGACAACTCACGCGACGCAATCGCACTGCTCGACCAAAACGGTCACATACTGTTTTGTAATTCCAAATTACAACAGATGCTCAATATTCCCGCAATCGAAATGAAAGGGCAAACAATTCCCGACTTCTCGCCCACAATCCAGTTCGACGGACGTATTTCACGCGATTATTTCGACAGCGTTATCACGCAGGCAGCCGCCGGTATGACGCAGCAGTTTGAATGGGTTTACAAAAGCAATTATGGTGAACTCGTTCACGCGTTTGTCCACATCAGTTCGCTCGTTATTGGCGGCGAAACTTACTTACTGCACATGGCTTACGACCGCACGGAGCAGATTGTCGCGAAACGAAATGAGTTTATGTTGATAGACGTATTCGCGTGTATTCGTGAGGGGATTCTGTTGCTTGATACCAATATGAATATCGTTCGCGCAAACGACGCGATAAAGAAGTTGTATCAGTCGTTTGATTTCAGCGAAGGAAACGTTTGTTCGCTCGAACACCGTGACACGAAAATTGTCAACGAAACGTCGTTCGACCTGCCGCCGATTTTGATTCAGAAAAATAACACGCAAGAAACAGTTTCGCGGTTTGAAGACAAGACTGATGTCAACGAGGCGCGTTGGGTTGAATGTACGACACTTCCGATTATCGACCAGCGGCGCGGACAAGCAACGTTGTTCTTTATTACCGTTCGCGATATTACTATGCGTGTCAACGCGGATAACGAATTGAAACGTTATCGCGACGACCTCGAAAAAATGATTAATGAACGGACGGAACAACTCGTGTTAAGCGAAGCGAGATTACGCGGTGTGTTGGAAGGCAGTAGTTCCGCGATTCATTTTTTTGATGTTGATTTCAAAACGACTTACACGAATCCGGCATTCCAACAGTTGATAGGTTATACCGCTGATGAGTTGACTGGTAAGCCGATTTCCGATGTTTTGTGTAACGGTTTTCCAGAAACACTGGAAGCGATGAATAACTTGCAGTCGCTCTTAAATAGTTCAGAACATAGTTGCCGTGTTGATGTTCCGCTGCGTAACAAGAACAACACTATTACCTGGGTTGACTCAAACATTTCAAGTATACGTGATTCACACGGTACGATTCAGCAGATAGTCGCAGTTATGGCGGACATAACGAAAAACCGCAATCTGTTGCGTGAACTTAAAGGAACGATTTCGGTTGCGGAGAACGAGAAGGACGCGGCTCGCGCGGCGAATACGTCAAAGAGCGAGTTTCTTGCCCACATGAGTCACGAAATTCGGACACCGCTCAACGGTGTTATCGGTTTGTGCGACTTATTGTTGCAAACGGAACTTGAATCGAAACAACTTGAATACGCTCAATTGATTCGTGAATCGGGCAAGTCGTTGCTCCATTTGATTAACGACATTCTCGACTTCTCGAAAATCGAAGCGGGTAAACTTGACATCGACAACTCGGTATTTAACTTGTACGAACTCGTTGAGTCGGTGCTTGGTATTCTGGAAACGCGGGCGGAGAGTAAGGGGATTGAATTGTGTTCGTCGTTTGACCCGCATATTCCGTCAATAGTGTTTGCGGATTCAGGACGCATCAGGCAGATTTTGATTAACCTGATAGGTAACGCGATAAAGTTTACCGATACGGGCGGAGTGCGGATTCACTTGTTTTTCGACCAGATGCCAACGACGACGAGCAGACTGGAAAACGTGCCGAGTGGTAGCGACGGAAATGCTTTGCCGTACAAGTCAGTGTTACGTTTTCAGGTAATTGATAGCGGTATCGGTATTCCGAAAGACCGGATGGAACGGTTGTTCAAATCGTTTTCGCAAGTTGATAGTTCGACCGCACGGATGTACGGCGGAACTGGACTTGGGCTTGCGATTTCAATTCGGCTAGCGAACTTGATGGGCGGCGAGATGGGAGTTGAAAGCGAGGAAGGTAACGGGACAATGTTTTGGTTTACCTTGCCGGTCTATCACGAGTTACCGTTTTTCGACAAGACCGAAACGTTACCGAAGACGGCTATAACGGGTAAAAATCTCGCGTTGATTGATGGGAAACGGGTGTTGATTGTTGACGACAACGCACTGCAAAGGCAATCGTTACAGACGCAACTTTCGTTGTGGTCGATGAGAGCGGTTGAATGTTCTACGGCGGCATGTGCGGCGGAGTTACTGAAAACGGAAACGGTGGCGGGGCGACCGTTTGATGTAATAATCGTTGACAAGGCGATTGGAGATGGTGACGGTACGAACCTGATTACTGAATTGTCGAAAAACGGCGAGTACGCGAAGTTGCCGCAAATTTTGTTGATGCCGTTGTCTGCGGAGTCGGGGTTGGACAAGTCGCTGTTGAATAACAACGTGAAGGAGTTGACGAAACCGTTGTCGAACAATTCGTTATTCAGCGCGATTATAACGTTGTTGTTTGGCTGCGAACAAGCGGACGAGAAGGCAGCCGCGAATAGTGTGATTGAGAATGACAAACAAGCAGTGGACGATGCGGCATTGTTCAAACGAAGAACTGGGATAAGGGTACTGGTCGCGGAGGATAACCGTATCAATCAGATTGTTGTGAAGGATACACTGAATAAGGCGGGTTATGAAAGTATAACAGTTGATAACGGGCGGTTGGCGTTTGAACGTGTTATGACAGAGCGGTTCGACATTATACTGATGGACTGTATGATGCCGGAGATGGACGGCTACGAAGCGACACGTCAAATTCGCGAGTGGGAACGGAAACAAGTAGAGTCGCGAAACAATGCGTGTAGCGGACGTGTACCGATTATCGCGTTGACCGCAAATGCAACGACAGACGACGAACAAAAGTGTTTGGCAGCCGGAATGGATGCGTTTTGTAGTAAACCAATCAATCCGAAATTGTTGATTGAAATGATAGACAAAAGGTGTCTGACAAATCAACCGGTGTATCACAAAAGAATCCGTGACGCGATGCCGGACAGTGACGAAATGCCGATAATAATTTCGCACGTTGAAAAACAATGCGGCGGCGACAAGGATGCGGTGCGTAAACTGTTGGAAAATTTCAAACAGCAATTACCGAAAGACTACGCCGAAATCGAACATAATTATAAGGAAAATAATCACGCGAGAATGCTAACGATAATACACAGCATAATAGGGTCAACCGGCTTGCTGGGTTCGTTGCGTCTTCAAAAACTATGCGACGAAGTAGAAGCCGCAACCAATTCCCAAGACAGCAACCAACTAGAAGAAAAAATAGTAGCGTTAAGAGATGAAGTAAGAAGATGCTGTGAGTTTATGGAAAGTCTGTAATCGGTGTCCTTGTCCAATATTTTTGAAAGGCACTTAAACCGTCGGATTTTGATGCGAATTTGGGAGCGATTTTCGATAAAACGAAATGAAAATGCAACAACATTTTTCCAAAATAGTATCAAGAGCGATAAAATCGTTCAAATGTTGAAATCAGCGCATAGTGGTAGCGTGAACTGTTCTTTGACAGTCAGGTAAAATTAGATCCGTTCTATACGAATAATTGGTAAATGTTGCCGTCCTTCAAGGAAATCGGGACGAACATTTATCTTCGCTCCCGCTTTACTCGCGATGCACATTTGTGGTTTCGCGCACGGTGTTGAATGTTTGTCGTGAGGTCTTGTTTCGATTCGCGGTTTTGCGTTTGCGGGATGACGATGAAAATACACTTCGTTCGGAGTTTTGCCGGAAAGAGTATGTGCGGACGATATTCGTTGTACCAATCGAAGAATAAGCGTGTTTCATTTCCATTTCGTTTTTCGATAATGGCACAAGTATTCGTCGAGTATAATCGTCTTTGTAGGTTAGTATGACTCGTTCCGTTACTGCAATCGAACCGTGCTTACCGACAGCACCGAAACAGATGTTTGATGTGATGTTCAAGGAGACACGGGCGGATGTCGTTTATCGTGTGCCTATCAAAGGTTCGGCGGCGCATATTGATTTTTTCGTCATACTGGAACACAAAAGTTTCGACGACTTTTGGACGATATTTCAGGCGTTTTGCTATGTTGCCCGAATTTGTGAACGGGAATTTAATACGGCAAAAGACAGCGAGGGTGTCAATAAATCCTATCGGTTACCGCCGGTTATTGCGATTATTATTCATCACGGCGAGACACGGTTTACTGGTAGCGTTGAGTTAGGCGAGTTGTTTTATGACCTGACGGAGATACGGGATTTTTTGCCGAAGATGAAGGCGATTCTCGTTGACTTGAATATAATGGAAGAATCCGCCGTTCCGAGTGACCCGAATGTTCCTGAATTGAAGGCAGTGTTAATGATTCTAAAAGTCATTTTCAGCAAAGAAGTCGGAGTCAAAGCGAAGGAAATTTTCGAAGAGTTGAAGCCGTACTCGGATGAACCGAGATATCGTTATTTGATTCGATTGATTTGTGTTTATTTGGCAAGCAGTGCCAAACACCTAAAAAACAAATACGCCAATTTGGAACAAGTTATTAAAACCGTTACAGGAGAAAAAGAGATGTCAACATTATATGAACTGTGGACTGCCGAAGGTAGAGCTGAAGGTGAAGCCAGAGGTGAAGTACGAGGTGCTGCGTTGTCTGTTCAGAGCGTTCTTAATGCGAGATTTCATACCGTTACGCCGAAAGTTCAAAAGCAACTTTCAGCAATAACGGATGTGTCGAAGTTAGAGAACCTTGTCGGACAAGCGGCGGTTTGCCCTACGTTGAAGGACTTTGAAAAATTGCTCAGTAAATAACCCTACTGCCCGAATTTTTGCCGGACGTGCGGGTACGTGTTTCATAGTTTTTCAGTGCAGTAAGAAGTTGACACCCGAAGCGTAACTTGCTGTTTTTCAATGGGTTGCGTTAATTGAATTTCTTGTTTTGAGATTGTTTTGCGCGGTCTTTTAATCCGTAGGTCACGGGTTCGAACCCCATCGATCTCAATGCAAGTCCCGTGTTTCACGGGACTTGCGTCGTTTTATGTTTTTCCGAAAGATGAAAAACATCTTTTTTAGGACGAGATTTTGTCGTAAAATATGACCTGAATTTCATCATTTTTCATAGTTCTCACCTTTCTGTTTCTCTACTTTGTACTTCACATTAGACCGATTGATATCCGGCGGCACTATCTCGATTCCCATTCGTTTGCAATCAT